>JAZRWV010000042.1:0-2542 GCA_045599925.1 Myxococcota bacterium | reverse complement strand
GGATCATGGATAATGTAGTTGCCTTCGCTTTTTCTGCCGGCCACACAGACCCAGTGACCTGTGCCCTTGACTGAAACGACGCAGGGACGTCCGGATTCCAGTTCATTATCGATAACAGCTTTAGTATAGGATTTTCCTGTATAGGATTTTCCGACATATTTGGCTGCGGTATCCCAATAAATACCGCCGCCGGGTGTATAACCGTTGGTCTGACCGTTGAGATAATTATTCATATCTTTGGGCGTAAAGCTCTTGCCGGATATCTTGTTTAAAGCCATCGTGGTCGAAGTCATAGCACAGCCAATCTGCCTGATTGTTTGGCCGCTCTTGCCCATATAATCGTCGCCCCATTTAGAATCAGTTTGAGAGTAGAGCGGAACGCCGTCTGTTGAAATTGCGGTACCTGATGCACCTGGATCATATTTGGTGACGAAATCACCGCAAATCCAGCCTTCTTTGCCCTGGTATTCGATCTTGAACCAGCCGTTTTTTTCATCCAGAACGGTGACGACATCGCCAGACGAAAGCGATCCATATATGTTTGAACCTTCAGCAGGAGTTCCGCCATTGCCCGGCACGTCGCGAACTCTCAAACCATCTCCTGTGATCATAACCTGATATGGTGTGAAAGCGGGAGCCGGTGTTTTGTAATCCGTGTAAGCCTTCGAAATCCAACCGTAATCGGAATTATATTTGATTTTAAGCCAGCCGTCTTTTTCCTCATAAACCTGGAAGGTCATGCCTTTGGTGAGACCGCCGATGCGGGCGTAGTTTGCTCCTGCACCACTGCGTACATTCAGTGCATTGCAGGTAACGTTTCCACTTCCAATCGGATCGCTTTGTTTCTGGACAGTGGCTTCTGTACTTGTGTTTGCCGTAGCTTTCTGAGCTGAAGTCAGTCTAGTGCTGCCCAATTTTGACGATATCTTTGTGGCTGCAGCCATTCTGGACGCGGTCACTGAAGTTTTTGTTCTTGATTTGGTTTCCATATCTTTTCTCCTTAACAATTCAAACACTTCAACACCGTTTATTATAAAGAAAAAAAGGTGATTAAGTGATATATTTTTAGTCGATTTGAGAAAAATATGGGTATGCTGCGCCAGGCTGTGACCTGGTGCAGCATACGGAAATAAGCGAAAGAACTATCCGAATGTTCTGAGGCAGGTGCCTGCTGCATAGCCGTCAACCTTGATGTAGCTGCTCGACCATGTTCCGCCAAGAATTTTTCCGCCGGCAGGATCGTGGATGATGTAGGAACCATCGCTCTTTCTGCCGGCTACACAGACCCAGTGGCCTTCGCTCTTGACAGAAACGACAACGGGACGACCGGCATTCAGTTCGCCATCGACATTGGCTTTGGTGTAGGATTTGGCGGTATAGGATTTGCTGACATATTTGGCTGCAGTTCCCCAATAAATGGCACCACCCGACGTATATCCGCCGTTCTTGTTGAGATAATTGTTCATATCTTTGGGCGTAAAGCTCTTTCCGGCGGTTTTGTTCAGGGCCATTGTGGTTGAAGTCATGGCACAGCCAATCTGTTTAATTGTTTTGCCGCTGCTGCCCATGTAATCGCCGCCCCATCTGGAGTCACCCTGGGCATAGAGCGGAACGCCGTCTGTTGAAACAGCCGAACCGCCGGTGGACGAACCCGGATCGTATTTAGTGACGTAAGTACCGCAGATCCAGCCTTCTTTGCCCTGGTATTCGATCTTGAACCAGCCATTTTTCTCGTCCAGAACGGTGACGACATCGCCATACGAAAGGGTTCCATAAATGTTTGAACCACTGGCAGGATTTTCGCCATTTCCAGGTACATCGCGGACTCTAAGTCCACTGGTTGCCGTGATCTGAACCTGATATGGAGAGAATGCCGGTGTTGTGACAGTCGGTTCGGGCGTTTTGTAATCCGTGTAAGCTTTTGAAATCCAACCGTAATCGGAATTATATTTGATTTTAAGCCAGCCGTCTTTTTCCTCATAAACCTGGAAGGTCATGCCTTTGGTGAGACCGCCGATGCGGGCGTAGGTTGTTCCGGCGCCGCTGCGTACGTTCAGAGAATTGCAGGTGACGCTTCCGCTTCCAATCGGATCGCTTTGTTTTTGGATGTTTGAATCTGTTCCAGTGTTTGCCGCAGCTTTCTGAGGTGATGTCAATCTGGTGCTGGCCAATCTTGACGATATCTTTGGGGTTGCGGCCGTTCTGGATGACGCCAATGTCGTTTTCAATCTTGATTTGGTTTCCATGGCTTTTCTCCTTAATTAAAGTTAACATCAAATGTTCTAAAACCATCTATATATTATAGACGAAAATGATGTTTAAGGAAGGTCTGAATAATAATTAATAGCTTTATTTTTCTGGGGCTTTGCCCCAGTCCTCAGTTCGCAATATGAAATGAATTTCGTTCCCCGAGCCTGTCGGCTCCCCAACTCATTCATTTCATTTGCTCACTGGGCTCTGCGAGGGCAACCGTTCACAGAACGGTTGCCTTCTCGGCCCCCCACCAAAGGCCTAAGGTCTTTGGAATCCGCAATTTTTAAGG
>JAZRWV010000041.1:0-1971 GCA_045599925.1 Myxococcota bacterium | reverse complement strand
AGCTGCGATATCAATATTGCAGCTTAAGCCATATTTTCGTTAAGCAGAAATGGGGCCCCAACCCCATTTCTCAGAAACTTAATTAGTGTCTATATCTCAGTTGATTTGCATTCACCCCTGCTGAGTTGTAACGATTCCGGAGGCTTGGTCAGTAAGTTTGATGACTATATGGTGATGGATGTATTAAAGTCAGGTACTTCGACATTTTTATCAGTTTTAGTAACCAAACGGTTTAACCGAGGATTTTGGGGATCGTACCACACCTGCCTTTTGCACGGCAGTTTATCGCTTGATGAAATATCTGTCTGCATGCCCAGCGTCATACCATTCCACGTTCTGCCGTCAACGACAAAGGTATATTCAAAAACTTCACTCAAAACATCCTGAGAATCCGCGAGCAAATTCATACACCAAACAGTGCAGTCCGTCTTTATCCAGCGACTTTCATCGATTTGTACAGGGGCGGCATATTCCTTTCGGCAAACCTCAGCTTTTTCCTCAAAATTTTTGCCCTGACTGACTTTGCTAATAGCCTGAATCAGGATTCTAGCATTTTTGGGACGATCCTCGGTTCTGGATGACAGCAGCCACGACAGCAGTTTGCGCATGGGTTCTGTTGTTTCAGGCGCATATTTGTCGATTGCCGCCATAAAATTCAGACTGAAACCGTCAGAATCCATCAGATAGGGGGCGACGCCGGTTATCATGTGCAGTGCAGAAGCCCCCAGTGAATAGAAATCGGATTGGATTGTGCAGTCACCGAGCAGCTGTTCCGGTGCCATATATCCGAATGTACCCGCAATTGTCGAACCGCCGGTGCGCTTTTCCGGATTCGATACCGAACCGAAATCGATGAGGAATACGCGAGATATGCCATTCTCACTTTTCTGATACATGATGTTCGATGGCTTAATATCACGATGGATAATTGGCGGCTGATAATGCGTCTGAAGAATACCAAGAATACCTGCTACCTGTTTCATCACTTCCAGCGTTTGTGCTTCGGTGAATTTCTGCTTTTGATCGAGAGCCATCTGTATGGACGGATATTCGATGTATTCCTGAATGATGTAACACGGTGATTCAAGCGCATTTTCAGGAATGATGCTCTTGTAAAATTTGGGAACACCGACAACCGAGATGCTTTCGAGTACTTCGGCTTCGCGTTTGAATAATTCAATGGATTTAAAATCATCCGCGACTTTGAGTGATTTGATGGCGACGCGTTCTCCTGTATGAAGATCCTTGGCCAGCCATGTTTTGCCGTATGATCCTTCGCCGATCAGGCGCATAAATTCATAATCAAAGGCAAGTTCTCGTGGTGTGATAATTTGCTGTTCTGTCATGATTCAACCTTTGAATCGAGTTCATGGGATTGAGAATAAATATCGCGAAGATGAATAATGCTGTCCGTCGGGAACGGGTAAGGCATACTCAAGACCTGAGCATTATCGTGGGGATCAATATAATATAAAATCGGAATCGGATTTCCGGGCTGCAATGCATCACCGGGTTCATCGTGAATAATGATTTCATGAACGAGGTCCTGACTGGCTGCATCATCAATAGGATTAAATTTGTAACGCAGGCGGAATGAAGGCAGTCCATGACTAAACCAGCGAACAGGCTCATCGGGAGATTTTTCATACCACTCAACGAATTCAGGCGCTGATGGAATGTATTGAACGCTCGTGATGATAGCGATGGATTTTCGGCCCATATTGAACAGTGTCGAGACATTTGTCTTGTCAGAATGAGTCATGAATGTGCCATAGCTGATACTATTTTTTTTACGCTTTTTGCTTAGTATGATTATGATAATCCCAAAGATGATTAGGAATATGGCCCCTCCACGGTACAACAAAAAATCGATGTGATAGTCGATATGAATTCTATCGTTCAGATAAGTCTCAAAGCCAGAATCATATCGAAGCGATTTTGAATAATAATCATGACGAAAACTTCTTGACT
>JAZRWV010000040.1:0-2609 GCA_045599925.1 Myxococcota bacterium | reverse complement strand
CGCCGCCGGATCCTCCGGCACCTGCACACCATGCGGGTGATTGATTATGGCCGCCGACGCCGCCTTTTCCGCCTTTTCCGCCGGCTCCGCCGTCTCCGCCATCACCACCTTTTCCGCCGATTCCAAGGCGGATTTGATTGGCCTTGATATTGGGATTGCTTGTGAATGTGGCGATCCAGATGCCGAATGCTCCGCCCCCGCCGAGTCCGCCGGAGCCTGCTTTTCCTCCGCATCCGCCGGCAGCTCCGCCCCCGCCTGAACCTCCGATATCGCCTACCGGGCGGCCGTAAGTACAGCCGGAATAACTATTGTGGTTGATGGAACTGCCGCCGGCTCCGCCACCTCCACCGCCTGAGGCTGCTCCGCCATCGGTTCCTGTTAGGCCGGAACGACCATACCAGGTATGATTTTTAACAAGCCCTATAGCTGAGGTGCATCCAATGCCGCCTTTGCCGTGAGATCCGTTGTTGCCATTCAGGCCATCGCCGCCATTGGCATAACCTCCGGACAGACAGTCATATTTGCAGTAAGGCGTCTGGTCGGAATAGGAGTGAGTGTACGAGTTGTTGTCACCCCCGATGCCATCTCTGTAATCACTGCCCAGGAAGTCCTGGAGTCCACTCCCGCCCTTTGCTGTTGCACCTTTGCGTCCATTGGATGAATTACAGGCTGTGTTGGTGCCGCCATTGCCGCCGACTGTGACATCGCCTTCGCAGGTATCTGTATTACACTCACGGCTGTCCTGGCCATCCATGCCGTCAGAACCGGCCTGACCGGATGTTCCCGAGGCTCCACGTCCGCCATCCCCCGCATGTCCCGCAATGATGGTGTTGTTTTGAACGAAGACGTTCGATACGGACTCAGCAATATAGATGGCATATGTGTTTCTGCCATAGCCTGAATGTGTCGATGATGTCTCGGATACATCATAACCGTTGATGACAAATCCGCTCAGCACCGTCAGCTTTTTGACTGGAGGAATGTAAACGGCTCCCGGCTGGGTATCAGTGGCAGGTGGTGGCGGCGAAATTAGCGTCGGATTCAATATGATGTTGCGGGATTTAAAATCGGGGCTGTAACCGCCGTACATGCGAACACCAGGTTTGAAAACGACCTGCTCGATGTATGTGCCTGCCGCAACGAGGATGGCTGTGTGTTTTGACGGGTTAAATGCATTCATTGCTTCTGCAATGGTTGCATATGGGTAATCCATGGTTCCTTTCGAGGCTGTTGTCTGTGCGCTGACGAACAGGGATGTGGATATATTGCCGTCAATGCCGTCGCAGTTTCGGTCGATATAGAGGCTGTCTTCTGACGGCCAGTACTCGAAGGTGTCCGGTTCATCGGTTCCATCATTGACAGCAGACCCGCATTCACAGCCATCGGCAGTAATGCCGTTGACATCGTGATACTGAACATTAAGAATGCATTGTCCCTTGAGGCAGGTGTGGAAAAGACTCAGCGAATGGCAGTCGTCATCCGTTGTACAGCTTGTCGCTGGCATTTCACCACTTTCGGATGTGCAGTAAAATACCTGTCGATCGCACTTCTGACCTTTAGCACAATCTTTGTCACTGCTGCAGCGTTTCCCAAGCTTTTCATTTTCAATCTTGCAGCCGGTAAACTGGCAGGAATAATCATCACCATCGAGGATACATGCACCATTGGCATGGAGCTCCGGAGCTTTCCAGTGGCTGGGACAGTCTTCATTGCATTTGCCACAATGTTCTTCAGCGTTGTATCTGCCTTCGGAATCGCGGAATCCTTCGTCGACTTCGCCATTACAGTTGTTGTCCTGGCCGTCGCAGACTTCAACCGTGAGTGTATCTGTACTGCATTCACTCCAGGCATAGACATTTTCTTCGAGTTTTTGACAAGTTTGCCGCCCCTGACAGACATCAGTTCCGGAACTGACTGCACAGTTACGTGTCATGTCGAGCTTTTCCGGGGCGCAGCTGCAGCTTTCGCCCTTTGGAATGCAAAGCTTCTGATTGTCCTGAATCTGGCAGATATAACCATTAGGACAACAGCTTTGCTCACCAATTCGTCCTGAACATCCGGAATAGGGGGAGGTTTCATCGCAGCTCTGGAGACAGTGTGTGCCAAAATCGCCTTTGAGTTCCATGCAGCGATCGGAATAGACCAGGCAGTCGCTGTCATTGCCGCAAACCTGACAGGCTGGACTTTCGAGTTTTATGCAGGTGACCGGGTCTTCATGCGGATAGGGATAATATCCCTCCTTACAGAAGCGTGGTGCACAGGATGGAACACCGTCCCGGACGACACATTCTGCCGCATCGGGAAGAACATTGCCGTCTGCATCTGTACGCAGCTCGGAGAGCATCGTCAGGCAGGATGCTCCGCAGGCTCCGCAGTTTCTGACATCGACATAAAGTCCTTCCTCGTTGACAAAACTTTCATCGACAATGCCGTTGCAGTTGTCGTCGACGCCATTACATATTTCATTTTCCGGATCACTGGCATCACAGGCCCATGTGTACTTGTCATTTTCGTCTGTTCTGCACTGCCAGCGTCCAATGCATCCGCCAAGGTAGCAGATGGGATATAGATCGCCTTCTTCTCCAAGTTCTGCATGAGAAAGACCGGGA
>JAZRWV010000039.1:0-4492 GCA_045599925.1 Myxococcota bacterium | reverse complement strand
CGCTCCGATTTGAGTAGTGTCATAATGAATCTGGAATTGTCATTTCATTTCCCCTTTTTTGAGAGATTCATGTTTAAACGAATTTATCCCATTTTTGTGATATTACTTTCTGTAACAGCCTGCGAGTCACAACGGGAAATAGTGGAGAATACTCAGTCAAACGCAGCTGCTGTTCCTATAGAATCTGAATCAACTAAAACACAACCAACAGAAATCACCACACATTCCAATCAAACACAAACAATTGAAACATCAGAGCAAACGACTGAAACTACAGAAATAAACAAACCATCGAATCTCTCAGCCCCCGAGTCTCCCCAAACACATGAAAATACTGATGCCCCTGAAGTCCCTGCAGAAAAAGCAGCAGAATCCAGACTTTCGGCTTTGTCCCTTGAACAACGAAAAATCATATCTGACATTGCCTGGGATGAAAAGCCAGAGATTCTGTATGCCGTTGAAGAAGAAAAAATAGGCCAGCATTACCTCATCAGTGATGAAAAGCATCCGGATCTTTTTCGGTCGAGCATAGAAAACCTTGGCGGGACCTATATCGGAGTCGGAACAGACCAGGGCTATTTATATATTGGCTGGCAAAAGCCTGAATTTGCCATACTCATCGACTACGATCCCATCGTTGTCGAACTTCATCAATTCATCCTGGCATTTATCGGCATTTGTGAAACATCAGACTGTTTAAAGAAGTATGTCAATGATAGCAAATCGGCGCTGGAATGGATTCAGAGTGAAGCAGGAACCCTGGCTGGCTTGAACACCCCACGAATGATTCATCGCTACCACCGCCTAAATAAAACAATGGCTAAAGCCTTGAACCGCCTGCATGATATGGCAGAACCAACGATGATGAACGATGAATCCATCTATCAATACATCCATTCTCTAGTTACTGGAGGCCGCATCACCACAGTTCAAGCCAATTTGCTGGACAAAATGGGCATCAAATCCATTGCATCGGGATTAAAACAGCTTAAAACCGAAGTCACCGTTTTGTACCTCTCCAATGCCGAACAATACTGGAATTATTCGGATGACTTTAAACAAAATATGCTCTCACTTCCGTTTGCATCCAATGGGCTCATTCTCAGAACAAGTGCAGCCTATCCACAAAATGGTGATTATCGATACAGCATTCAGTCAGCCCAGATTTTCAGAACCTGGATGGAACGCAAACGAACCAAAAATGTCAAACAAATGCTCAAGAAAGTTCACATTCGAGCAGAAGAATATCCTTTTGTAATCGACGATATTCTGCCAGTTCCCGGGGGGAAATAACCTCATTTAAGCAGTCATAAAATAAAGAAAGCCCTGCGTATCGCGGCAACGATAGCAGGGCTTTGCAGAGGCGTATCGGGCTTTAGCCCGAAAGCCGGAGCGCCCGAGGCGTATGTGCGAAGCACATAGCCGGGGCCCTAATAAAAATTCTTATGCTTTACCGGCAGAACCGAGAACAACTTCACATTTATGGATATAAAGTTTCTTGAGTTCATCGCGGGCAGGACCGAGATATTTACGCGGATCGAATTCTTCCGGTTTTTCGGTAAGAACTTTACGAACAGCGGCAGTCATGGCGAGACGGCCATCGGAGTCGATGTTGATCTTGCAGACAGCGGATTTGCTGGCTTCGCGGAGCTGATCCTCGCCGATGCCGATAGCATCTTTGAGTTTTCCGCCGTAATTATTGATGATTGCGACGAGATCCTGAGGAACAGAGGAAGAGCCGTGAAGGACAATGGGGAATCCGGGAATCTGTTTTTCGATTTCGTGAAGGATATCGAGGCGGATTTTGGGGTTCGTGCCGGGTTTGAACTTGTAGGCACCGTGGCTTGTACCGATGGAAATGGCGAGGCTGTCAACGCCGGTGCGACTGACGAAATCGACGACTTCTTCAGGACGCGTATAGGTGTGTTCTTCAGCTTTGACTTCATCTTCAACGCCAGCGAGGACGCCGAGTTCGCCTTCGACGGTAACATCATGGGCGTGGGCATATTCGACAACTTTCTTTGTGAGAGCGATATTCTCTTCATAAGGAAGGCTGGAGCCGTCGATCATGACGCTTGAGAATCCGTGTTCAATGCAGTCGACGCAAAGTTCATAGGACGAACCGTGGTCGAGATGAAGGACGATAGGAATATTGCATCCGAGTTCTTTTGCATATTCGACAGCGCCCTGAGCCATGTAACGAAGGAGTGTCTGATTTGCATATTTACGGGCACCAGCAGAAACCTGAAGAATGACCGGAGATTTGCATTCGACACATGCCTGAATAATGGCCTGCATCTGTTCCATATTGTTGAAGTTGAAAGCCGGAATGGCATAACCACCCTTGACGGCTTTGGCGAAGATTTCACGGGAATTGACGAGACCGAGTTCTTTGTAGCTGACCATGTATTTCTCCTTATATGGCACCCGACCGGGTGCATGAAAACGCGTCGTTTTTACGCTTATCGCGTTATGATGAAAAGAAAGATTTATGAATATGAGAGATTATAAGTTACTTCTCAGCCGGGGCTTTGCCCCGGACTCCGCCAAAGGACTAAGCCCTTAAGAATCTGTAATGTTTAAGCTGCGATACCAATTTTATGGAGTAAGCCTTATTTTAGTCAAGCGCGTGTAGGCCCCCCTACACGCTAAAGCCTTACCAACATATCTGTTGCTTACATTTATACCCCGGCTGATTTGATACGATTATTACTTCCGGAATTAATCCGAAAGTTTGTCTTTAATTTTCTGGAAGAAACTTTTTTCTGAAGAAAATTCAACGCCCTGAGACTGAGCAAAATCTTCGATGAGTTTTCGATCACCGGCATTGAGTTTTGTCGGAATATCGATTTTGAGGATGACGATGAAATCGCCTTTACTTTCGGAACCGAGATGTTTGACGCCAGCGTCTTTGATTTTGATCTGGGTATCCGGCTGAGTACCGGGTTCGACGACGATTTTCTTTGTACCGTCGAGGGTTTCGACTTCGAGTTCACATCCGAGCATGGCCTGTACAACATGGATGTGTTTTTCCATATAGAGGTCATAACCATCGCGCTGAATATATTTATGCGGTTTAACCGACAGATAGACATAGAGATCTCCAGCTGGAGCGCCCTGAGTTCCCTCCTCGCCTTCGCCGCGCAGACGAAGTCTTGAACCGTCATCGACGCCGACAGGAATTCTGACAGCGACAGTACGTTTTTTCTCGACGCGTCCAGAACCGTTACAGCAGGAACACGGTTTTTCGATTTTCTGTCCGGCGCCACGGCACTGCGGACATGTCGTCTGAATGGCAAACATTCCCTGACGCATCTGAACGCGGCCGGTGCCGCGACACTGCGAACAGGTCACTTTCTTGGAACCTTTTGCCGCGCCGGAGCCGTGACATTCTTCGCATTCTTCAAGGCGATTAATCGTGATGTCTTTTTGAGTTCCCTTAACGGCATCGACGAAGTCGATTTCGAGGTCATAACGGAGGTTGTCACCGCGTTCGGGCCCACCGCCGCCACCGCCGCCGCCAAACATCGGTCCCAGAATATCGCCGAGGCCACCGCCACCAAATCCGCCGCCAAAGATATCGCCAAAATGGCTGAAAATATCGTTCATGTTCGGACCGGCATATCCCTGTCCGCGCAATCCTTCTTCGCCATATTGGTCGTAAATCTGGCGTTTTCCGGGGTCACTCAGAACTTCATAAGCTTCTGAACATTCTTTGAATTTTGTCTCAGCTTCTGGATTTCCCTGGTTGTGATCCGGATGCCACTGCATCGCGAGCTTGCGATAAGCCTTTTTGATCTCTTTTTCATCAGCATCTTTGCTGACGCCCAATATCTCGTAATAATCTTTTGCCATGTTCTCACACTTGGGTTGGGGGACGACGTCAATTGCTGCCCCGAAAAACGGCGAATCAGCGTAAACACGGCGATGAACAAGTCAACAAGGGAAATGATTTTTTATTTTTTGGTGGTCATGGCTATTGGCCGAAGGCCAATACGCCATGCAATCGCGCGGCCTATCGTTTGTAGAGACGTGCGAATTGCGCGTCGCTACATACGATACGGCCACGCATTTTAATGATTGATGCACCACAAGCACAAACTGCCATTAAAAACGGATGTAAATACGCTCGAATTGGTGCGTATTTTATGAAAATACAGCAAGTTGTAAAGCTTATTGACGCGAATCTCCACAGGTTCAAGAATGTGATCCGTCAAATCCACAATACCGGCAGTTCCAAATTTCTTATCGATATGCAGAATTTGAAAAACAAACGAAACCAATACCGATAGGAAATAAACGACGAGCTTACAACTAATGACCACAACTTCAATAGCCACCATCAAGAGCATTCTGAGTATAATTCCGCCGGGAATAAACGCCAGCGGCAGCGTAAACCCTCGCTGATCATCGCGATGTCTTGCAATGAGTTCCGTGATCAAAATGAAATATTGAAGAACGAATACACAAACTGCCGAAGTCGGATCGTAGC
>JAZRWV010000038.1:0-7273 GCA_045599925.1 Myxococcota bacterium | reverse complement strand
CCATGAATCCGGATGGCATGAAAACAGGCCGACAGCCTCGCATAGTTTACCCGTCTCCCCGCGTTGACGAAGCAAGCTACGTCGAACTTACGCTGGCTTATACCCCTTACGAAAGTGAGGACGGTACCATCGTCGATATCGTAACAACACTCGCCATTGACGGTGATGAACTCTTTCATTACACCGGAAAATGGGACAGCGGTTTTGCCATTCGCAATCTTTATGCTGAAGTCCGAAACCTCTGGCTAGATGGACTTGTCGTATGGGCCGGTTCCCGCATGTATCGCGGCGACGACATATATCTGCTCGACACATGGCCTCTCGACAACCTCAACACCTACGGTGGCGGAATTGGCTGGCATGGCAGTACTCGAACCAATGTCGATCTCCATTTCGGAACAAACCGCCTGAAAGATGATTATCAATACGAAGTCGTCGATGTCGCCAACGAACGATTCGTCGGCGAATCCGATGTCGTTTATCTCGATCGCCAGAGATTCATCGCATCACTGAAACTTGAACAACTGTGGGGCGGCGATGAATCACCTCTTTATAAAGCAAAATTATATGCCGAAGTTCATCACATTGGCGAAGGCGAGTATCTCAAAACTCAGCCCGAACAGGTGACAGAACTTCCGTCTGACAACGGCTGGCTCATCGGTGCTCAGTTCGGTATGTCGAATTTCCTCGACGACAGCTATTTCAACATCTTTATCAAATACGCAGCCGGACTGGCCGCATACGGCGAATCTGCCATTCCTTTTGGTTTTGATGTCGAAAAGAAAGCTGCCGATGCAAAGAACTTTACAGCAGGAATCAGTGCCGGTATCAACATTCTCAACTATGCCGACATTCTGCTGGGTGGCTATGTCCGATACTTCGAAGATGCCGATGGACAAAAAGAAGATTTCGATGATGGTGTGGATGCCGTTTGGGATATCCGCATTACAGGTCATGTCGCCAAATACTTCTACCCCAGCCTGGAATTCAGCCAGCAACTCCGTCACCCCAATGGCCTCAACCCTGTCACACAAAAACAGGAACTCGCGTCCATCTTTAAATTCTCCGTCCTGCCCGCTGTACGCCTCAATCCCGGCATTCTCGGACGCCCGGAAATCCGCTTCAATTACACTCTGAGCGTTCTCAACGAAGCTGCGCAGTATATGTTCCCCGAAAAAGACTATCTGCGAACTTCGAAATATGTCCATTTTATTGGCCTCGCAGCTGAATGGTGGTTCAACATTTAACCACATCGCCCGTCATTTGCCTAAGGCCGGCCAGCAAAGCCGGCCTTTCTACAAATCTGAACAGGGATATGCCATGAGTCATATTTACGATTATTACGAACTTATCGACAAAGGTGAGGCACCGGAATTTGATGCCGAAGCTGCTTACGATTTTTTAAGCAAACACAGCGATCCCATCAACGACACCAGACTTGCACACTGGCGCGGTGATATCGATGACGTCTCATTCTGGGATGTTCTTGAGCAATATCGCGGTAGTAATGGCGGTTTTATGGGCGGCCTCGATCCCGATTATCAGGGCAATATTGGCTCAATTCACACCACCATCGAAGCCATGCGCATCATGATTGCTCATCAGCAGTTCGAAGGTCCGCATATCGATACAACTCTCGAATTTCTACGTTCAACCATGCAGCCCGATGGCACCTGGCAGGAACTTCAGGAAGTCGTCAATCACCCCAAATGCCCGCAATGGTATCGCCCCGCACAGTTCCGCATTTGCGAAACTTCGTGGATCGCAGGTTATGCACTCGAATTTGGCGCCTATGATCTGTGGTCCAATGCCGTTCGCCATATCCGTCAGGTCTGGATTCAAATGCCATTCGCCGAAACTGCACATCCTTACTGGGCTGTACTGCTTCTTCTCGGCCGCAGCACGACTTCTTCTGACCGCAGCATCGCCCTCGACGCCCTCGACAATCTCGGCGTATTCATTCGCAAACACAATATCGATGCCTATGACTGCTCAGCAATCGTCGAAGTTCTTAACGGCCTGGATTTCCCTGAAGTCGAAGACATGCTTCTGCGCCTCGTCGCCATGCTCGGTGCCGCACAGGATCCCGAAGACGGTGGTATCCGCACGGAATATGGCGAAGCCCTCCGAACAACGGCGACTTTTAATGCACTCATGGCAATCGCCCTTATGATGCAGCGCGGTCTCGTTCACAGCGAACAATAATTGTTTTTTTTCTTTGAAACCGGTGCTTTGTGCTTCGCACATACGCACCGGCAAAAGGGCTATGCGCTTTGCGCATACGCCCTTTTCATTTTATAATTCGGGAGAACATACGACATGGACAAAACCTACAGACTAGAAGCCAATGCTCAAACACCTGCCGATCTTCTTCTTAAAAACTGCAACCTCGTCAATGTCCTGAGTGGTGAAATCGAAGAAAATATCGATATCGCTATCTGTGGTAAGGAAATTGTCGGAGTTGGTCCCGGTTATTCAGCAAAAGAAGTCATTGATGTCCAGGGAAAATACGTCTTTCCCGGTTTCATCGACGCCCATATTCATCTCGAAAGCACCAAACTCACCATTGGGCAGGCGGCACGCCTGATGGCGCGTTTCGGAACGTCCACGGTCATTACAGATCCTCACGAAATCGGCAATGTTGCTGCCCTTGACGGCATTTCCTATCAGATGGATTCGGCAAAAAACAACGGATATATCAACGTATTTTTTGTTGCGCCATCGTGTGCCCCCACACTCACGGATATGTCCATCGAATCGGCGCCATCCGTTCTTGGCCCCGACAAACTCCGCATGGTTGCTGCACAAAAAGAAGTCGTCGGTCTCGGTGAAGTCATGAATGTTCCCGGCATTTTAATGGGCGACCCAACCGTGCTCGAAAAAATGGCCGATTATCGCGAACGCGGCCTCGTCATCGACGGTCACGCACCACTCGTGAGCGGCCCCGCCCTCAATACCTGCATTTATATGGGCGTTCAATCCGATCATGAATCGACAAACCTCGCCGAAGCCCGCGAAAAACTCCGACGCGGTATGTTTGTCATGATTCGCGAAGGATCGAGCGAGAAGAATCTCGACGCCCTTTTACCACTGATCAATGGCAAAAATGGAAGCCGTCTGATGTTTGCATCTGACGACCTCGATCCGACCGATCTCATGGCTCGAGGCCATATCAACCATATCGTCAAAAGAGCAGTCGCGGCTGGCATCGATCCCATCTGCGCCATTCAAATGGCTACCCTCAGTCCGGCTTGTTATTTCGGCCTGCAGAATCGACTCGGCGCCATATTTGCCGGCGCACAGGCCGATATCGTCATTGCGCCCGATCTCGTTCACTTTGAACCCGATACCGTCATTCACGAAGGTAAAATCGTCTTCCAAAATGGAAAACTCCTGCCCGCAGGCAACAATAACGTCATTCATCTTCGCCCAACCCTGAATGTCCGCCTGCCAAAACTCGAAGACCTCGCCATTTTGGCGAGCAATGGCCTCAAATATCGTGCAATTGAACTCGTTCCCGGGCAGATTCTGACCCTCGAATCCTCGTTTGACCCCAAAATTGTCGATGGATGCGTCGTCCCGGATGCTGACAAAGATATCGCCAAAGTCTGTGTCTTTGAACGCCACAAAGGTTCAGGCGCCTTTGGAAAAGCTTTTGTAAAAGGATTTGGCTTAAAGCGTGGCGCCATCGGTTCTTCTGTTGGCCATGATTCACACAATATGGTCGTTGTCGGCATGAACGATGAAGACATCATTCGCTGTGCCGAAGCGATTCGCGATATGGGCGGCGGCCAGGCCGCCGTATTTGGTGATGAAATCAAACGACTGCCGTTACCCGTTGCCGGCTTGATGAGCGACGATACAGCTGAAAATGTCATTGCACTCGAAAAACAACTCGACGCATTCTGTGCAGAAATACTCGGCATAACCCTGATGCGCCCCATGGCAGCCCTCAGTTTTATGTCACTGCCCGTCATTCCTACCCTCAGAATTACCGATCAGGGGCTCTTTTATATCGCCCCGGGCGGTTATCCCGTTAAAGTCACGAATGAAATCGATTCGTAACGGCGTAGCACACCACACCGCAACATCGCTCGGGTAGGTTAAACATTGAATTGCATATTGCACATTGCACATTGAAATAAGGAGTTCCCAATCATGGTGATGTACATCACAACCGGTGGATACAAAGCCCTCAAGGAAGAATTCGACCATCTTAAATCCGTCGAGCGCCCCAAAGTGGTCAACGAAGTGGCTGAAGCTGCCGCGCAGGGCGATCGCAGTGAAAATGCAGAATATATCTACGGCAAACGACGTCTTCGCGAAATCGACGGCCGCATGCGTTTTCTGAACAAGAGCTTTGCTGAAATGCAGGTCATCGATCCCAAGCTGCCGCGCGGGGACAAAGTCTTTTTTGGTGCAACCGTGACATTGTACGACGAAGACAACGACACGGAATGCAAATACCAAATCGTCGGCCCGCTGGATACACTTGATGAAACGCATATCAGCTATCAGTCACCGGTTGGTCAGGCGTTACTGGGCAAAGCGATTGACAGTTCCGTAACGATAAAGACGCCAAAAGAAACACGCCACGTCACGATTTGTGAAGTCGAATACATCTAATTGCGACGCACCTCAACAAGCACAAGGCTGCGCGTATTGAGACGCGAAGCGGCGAAAAGCGCAGCCCATGCGGCGTATGAGTGCCAGCGAAAAGCCGCATGCCCGAAGCGTATTGCGCGAGCAAAAGCGAAGGGCCACGCCCAAACTATTTTCGACGCAACAGCGCGTAGATAAAGACTGGCGTTCCCACAACAGCCGTTACGACGCCGACCGGAATCCAGGCAATGCGTTCGAGCAGACGCGAAACCGTATCCGCAAGCATCAGGAAAGTGGCTCCACATAAGGCTGACATTGGAAATAACGTCTTCAGATTTGCGCCAGTCCAACGACGAAGCGCATTCGGAATAATGAGGCCGACAAAACCGATAGGGCCGCAAATCGAAACGACAACTGAAGTGGACAAACCCGCTGCAATCAACGTCCAAACACGCGTTTTTTCAACGTTCACACCACGTGTTGCGGCAAGTTCCGTATCCACACTGAGCAGCTCCAGCGGACGACAAAACCTGAACAGGACAATGCAGGCCAATGCGATGACAGGCACGCAAATCATCGAGGAATAGCCAACGATTTCGAGACCACCAAGCTGCCAGCGCATCATCTGCTGCGCTGTAAGCGGTGTTGCAAATGCCTGAACGACGAGACCGGCCGCACTGCAAAACATCGACGCCGCGACACCGGCAAGAAGGCAGTACAAGGGATTTCGCATGCCCAGTCGCGAACCAATGCAAAGAACAGCCGCAAGTGTAGAAAATCCGCCAATACAGGCGCAAAACGGCAATCCAAACAAGCCCGAAATCCCCAGCTGAATTGCCGTCATTGCACCAAACGACGCCCCACTCGCCATGCCAAGCGTATAAGGCGTAGCCAGCGAATTCTGAAACAGCGCCTGAAGAGAAGCCCCCACAAGGCCAAGAACAGCACCAGCCAGCGCCCCCCAAATCACGCGCGGAATCCGGAGCATCCAGAAAATGTCATCATTCGGCATGATCCAGGTCGCTCCAAACCACGGGAGAGTCAGCAACATCGCCACAAAAATAACAGAAGTGACAGCAATCAGCATTAAATGGCGAATTTTAGTGCAAACGCGTTCTTCGGAATGGTCTTTCGGAATCGAAACAGATGAGTTGGGAAATGTCCGAAACTGCTCGAAATACGACGCATCCAGCTGATAGGCATCGGCAAGCATGTCTGTATCGGGAAACCCATCTCCATGCCAGAGGCATTTTCCCTCGGAGAGCAACACGGTTTGATGCGCAAATCGGCGTGCAGTCGAAAGATCATGCGTTGTTGAAATCACCGTCACACCTTGCTGCACCAGTTTTTGCAGAGCCAAACAGAATATTTCGGTATGGCGAGGATCCAGCGCCGATGTGGGTTCATCGAGCAATATGATTTTAGCCTGTTGTGCAATGGCTGAAGCCAGCACACACAGCTGAAGCTCGCCACCGGAAAGCTCATTCAAGCGGCGTTCAGCAAAAGACTCCATTCCAAGTGTTTGCAATGCCAAAAGAGCCCGGTTGAATATGTCATCCGGAGATTCTGTTTTGATTTGAGCAAAAGCGCCCTGCATTGTGAAATCGATGACGCGAATGGCGGGAAGCGATTCGAGGCGCTGGGGAACATAAGCAATAAAATGCGACCTTTCCAAGGCATCCATTGCGGACAAATCGCATTCATTCAGCTTCACATTTCCGGAAGAAGGCTTGAGAAGGCCAGCTAAAATGCGCAAAAGTGTTGACTTTCCGGCGCCATTGGCGCCGAGAATATGCGTCCATTTGCCTGGAGTAAATGCGTGACTTATTTCAGAAAGAGCGGCATGTCCGTCAAAACTCGCGCTAACGCAGCACACATCAAAGGTTTTAACGAACATGGACAACACCGAACGAATCAAATGGATAAAATGGAATTATTCTTCGATTTGTTTTCTGAGTTCTTCGAGTCGACGCGTCAAATCGGCAGGATTTCCGGCAAGTTCGATTTCTTTTTGAGCAAACTCGAGACGTGATTTGGCAGCTTTCAGTTCCTGAGCTTCGATATTTTTAGAAGCGATGATGAGGTGAAGTTCAGCGACTTTAAGCTGAGCTCTGTCGCCATCTGCACTTCTAAAAGCTCTGAGGGCATTATCATAAGCACTGAATGCGCGCCGTTGTTTATTGCGTTCCCATTCGAGATCGCCGAGTCTTAAATACGCGAGTCCTTCTTCAAAGTTCATTCTCGAAGAGTGCAGATAATCAATTGCGATTTCGGCATTTTCTCTTGCGTCGGAATTATCGGATTCGGCCATCGCGAGTTGGTAATAAATAATACCATTCCAGGACTCTTCAACTTTAGCCCCTGCATCGATGGCATTGATAATGGCTTTTAAATAAGATTTATAGTCGGCGAGATCATTTTGTTGGCGAGCGAGTTCAGCTTTAAGCCATAAGATGACGACATTCCATCCATTTTTTTTCTTGATATCGGCTTTGCGCGTATCGAGAGAAGCAAGGATTTCAGAGGCTTTTGTGAGGTTTCCCTGAGCGAGGGCAATCTGAGCCTGTCCACATAAACCTTCGACAGCCGTTTCAGCGTCCGAACTCGTTGTCTGGGATTCGAGCATCGCCAGAGCTGTTTCAAAATTACCATCATCAAGTGCATTCTGAGG
>JAZRWV010000037.1:0-2965 GCA_045599925.1 Myxococcota bacterium | reverse complement strand
TATTTGCTTTGCAAATAGCGCCGTGGGGGCTATGCCCCCAGCACAAAAAAGATCTCCAGAAGTCAGATTTGAGAATCAGACAAAGTGAAGCGGCGTAAATCCGCCTGGAGGCACGTCGTCATCGTCTTCATTCTCATCGGCATCCGCATCATCTTCATCATCGGTGAATGTGAATTCGGCGAGTTCCGGAAATTCATCAAGCATAGAAGAATTTTGGGCTTCATCGAACATGGAACTAAGCTGAGGTGGCATGTATGTCTGAATCTCTTCTTTTTCAAAGATATTAAGCCAGACAAATATCTGATCGGTTTTTTCAGACATAATGGCACAAACAGCTGTCCATGGAATATCGCAGAAGTGGGCAACACCACGGAATGACAGGCTTGCGCGAATGCCTCTTTCATCGACTTCAAAATCTTCAATGCCATATCGATAGCTGAAGTTGAGATTGACAATAGGTGTATTCAAAAACTCGGGAAGTTCCACACCGGGACGATTCCTGAGAAGGCGTATCATTGTCACACCTTCGTCGAGTAGTTTTTCAGCGACTTTTAGATGGGATATTTCAGAATTGCATGGAAGAAGCTTCATAGATGGCTCACGAAATGTAGTTGAAGACTCCAGAATTATTGGAATGGAAACGAGGGACAGAATTTCCGGCTGTATTGAATAGCAAAAAGTGAGAAAAAAGCTATGGCTCAAAAAAATAGCGAGCAGAGCTCGCTATTAAACAAAGCACACAGAGCGGATGAATTATTCGGCGAGGCCGGCGGCTTTTGCGGCAGCTTTTGCGGCTTCAACTTTATCCGCATCGGCGGAATTGGCAGCAGCATTGAGGGCGGCTTTAGCAGCTTCAATTTTGTTTGCATCTGCAGAGTCAATGGCGTTCTTTGCGGCAGCTTTTGCGGCTTCGACATTGGCTTCAGAGGGATTTTCAGCGGCAGCTTTAATGGCGGCTTTTGCGGCGTCCACTTTAGCAGAATCGGCGGAGTCTGCGGCAGCTTTTGCAGCATCAGCGGCAGCTTTGACATCATCAGCAGGGGCGGCAGGCGCTGCCGGGGCTTGTGGAGCTTCAGCGGCAGGCTTGATTTCCTGTGCCGCAACGGGTTTGAGAATGTTGTCGATAGTGGCTTGAATGTCGTTGTTTTCTGGTGCCGATTCACATTTGGAGAGTGCGGACATTTCAAAAGCAATGCTGATAAGTCTGGAATTATTGGCTTCAGAAATGGCTTTCTGAACGTCTTCTGGGTATCCCTGAAGTTTACTGGCTTCTACAAGTTTTGCTTTCGTTGAGTCATTATCGAGGGCTTTGAGTTCGGCAAGAACTTCAGCGCATGTATCTTTTCTGGCTGCAGCTGCGATGTCGGAAATAACAGACATCAGGCTGTCAAATTCGGCTTGTGCTTCGGGCGGAACAGCAGGAACTGGTGCAGGAGCTGCATTGTCAGCGGCTGAAGGGGCATCAGCTGCAGGGACAGGGGCCGAGGGGGCAGGTATATCGGCGGCTGGAGCCGCTGCAGGTGCAGCTGCATCAGCACTCGGTGCTGCCGCAGGTGCTTCTGCAGGTTGTTCCGTTTTTTTATCGCAGCCTAAAAAAGCAACAGACATGATTGCCAAAAGGGCAAGAACGAGAGAAACTCGTTGAAACATTAGGTATCTCCTTATAAAATTATCTTCAGAATGATAGCAGTTGTGTCTAAATCCACACAACTCCTTGATTATAATCTTCAATCATGCCGAAAAGCAATCTAAAATCTAGGGTTCGAGGCCGCATAATCCCATGCTGCAAATGATATTTTTTGAGCGGCTGATATTTTGGCTGCTTGCGCATTTGAATGGCCACCAGGGGCCAGTAACGAGTCGTTACTAAATCCGTAAAATCGTCAAAAAAAAGCTTGCGAATTGAAAATGGATCTCTATAATATGCGGCCGCTGTGGAAAGGTAAATCCACAGCGAATGCGCCGAAGAGCCCATGGCGCATAGGATTATGTAGCGTTGTGAAATGCGGCATGATTCGAGTTACCATCCTCTTTTGTGAACCTCTGATTCTCAGAGAGTTCGTATCTAGCTTTTATGTCCAGTGATGGACAAAACCAAGAAAAGGTGTGCAATGAGAACATACAGTGCAAAGCCAGGTGAGGTTGAGCAGGGCTGGTACGTCGTCGATTTGGCTGGACAGCATGTCGGTCGTGCTGCTGCTGCCGTCGCGAGTATTCTTCGTGGTAAACATCGTCCACAGTATACGCCGAACGTCGATACTGGTGAATATGTCATCGTCGTCAATGTCGAGAAGCTCGTCCTTACCGGCAATAAAATGAGCGACAAGAAATACTATCACCATACAGGTTTCGTCGGCGGTATTAAAGAAATCTCCGCAGAAAAGCTCCTCGCTTCAAAACCCGAAGATCTCTTTAAAAAAGCTGTGAAAGGCATGCTTCCTAAGAACGCCCTCGGCCGTGATATGTTGGCCAAGCTCAAGATTTATCGTGGCAGCGAACATCCGCACGCCGCTCAGATGCCTAAGACAATTTCCCTGTAGTTCATCTTTCTGAAGGAGTAAAAAATGGCTATTAGTGTTCAGTGGTTAGCTACAGGTCGTCGTAAAAGCTCCGTAGCACGCGTCTATCTTCGCCCGGGTAAAGGCACAGTGACCGTCAATAAACAGAGTGTTGAAGAATATTTCGATCGTTCAACGCTTCGCATGGTCCTTCGTCAGCCCCTCGAACTCGTCAATATGACTGAAAACTTTGACGTTATCGTCAATGTTTGCGGCGGCGGCAAATCCGGTCAGGCCGGTGCTGTCCTTCACGGAATCGCTCGCGCTCTCGTTAATTACGATGCAAAGCTCCGTCAGCCCCTCAAACATGCTGGTTTCCTCACCCGTGATTCCCGCGCTAAAGAACGTAAAAAATACGGTCTCAAAGCCGCTCGCGCAAGATTCCAGTTCTCCAAACGTTAATCGTT
>JAZRWV010000036.1:0-6891 GCA_045599925.1 Myxococcota bacterium | reverse complement strand
GCGGCGGAGCCGGCGGCGGAGCCGGTGCGCTGTTCAATCTTTCCCATCGAGACAGCGATATTCTCGAACTGGCCGCCGCCGATTTTGCCGAAAGACTCAAGAAATACGACGGCGTCATGGACGTTGATGTTAATGTTTCTGCTGGTAAGGCTCAGCTGTCATACAAACTGACGCCGGAAGCCCGTGCTCTTGGCGTCACCGAAAACGATTTCGCAAAACAGCTTCGTTCCGCCGTTTACGGCAACGAAGCTCTGCGTCAGCAGCGCGGCCGCAATACCGTTAAGGTTTTCGTTCGTTATCCCAAAGACGTCCGTTCCTCCGAAGCGCTTGTCGAAGACTTCCTCATTCAGACCCCGTCCGGCGGCGAAATTCCTCTTTCCAAAGCAGCAACCGTCGAACGAGGCCACGCCTATAAAAGCATTCAGCGAACGGACAGCAAACGAATTCTCTCGGTTGGTGCGGAACTCGACGGCGATGTCACAACCGTCGAACAGGTTCAGCGTCAGCTGGAACAAAAAGATATGGCCGAACTCCAGGCCAGTTATCCGGGCCTGACTCTCTCCATGGGCGGTATGCAGGCCGATTCCGGCGAAATGTGGAAGAAAATGATCATGTTCTTCGCATTCTCGCTTTTCGTCATGTACGCCATGCTCGCCATTTCATCGCGTTCATACACTCAGCCAATCATGATTCTCGTCGCGATTCCATTCGGATTTGTCGGCGCAATCCTCGGCCATATCTGGCTCGGCTACAACCTCAGCCTCATCAGTATTCTCGGCATGATTGCTCTGTCCGGGGTCGTCGTCAACGCGTCGATCGTTTTGACGAGCGTCGTCAACGACTTCCTCAGGGAAGGCATGACACTTCGCGATGCCGTTATCGAAGGTTCAACAAAGCGTTTCAGACCGATTTTCCTTTCGGTCATCACGACATTCCTCGGCGTTTTCCCGATGATCCTCGAAACATCCAAAGAAGCCCGTTTCCTCATTCCGATGGCTATCAGCCTTGGCGTCGGTGTTCTCTTTTCCGCCGTCATTACAATCGTCATTGTGCCCTGCAACTATATCATTCTCGATGACATCAAGACACTTATCTTTGGCAAGTCTTCGAATGAAAAGAAAGACGATGGCGATATCGAGGTGATCATTAAATAAACTGGCGCCGATTTGCGCCGTGGCTTGCCACGACGCTACATCGCGCACAACGCCGCTATTGCTTCGCAATACGCGGCGTTTTTTTTTTGATGGACGCGGCCGTATCGCAGATAGGCCGCGCGGCGTGGCGTATTGGCCAAAGGCCAATAGCCAGGCCACAAAAATCAATGCCTGTGATACCACTGCATGTATTCCCATTCGTGAACAAGCGACTGAACCTGAGGATCATTCAGAGGATTTTCAATTGTGGAATGGAATAATGGAATGGGGCGAAGTGCCGTTTCGCGATCGATTTTTGTATCAATGGGGATATCACCGTGCTGCGGCATGGATTTCTTCTGAGTTTCCAGATTATAGCAGGCGTTTGTCGTTTCGCGCCAGGCCGTTTTGGTCGCAAATTCCCAGGTGATGCGCGAACCGTCTTCGTATCGATGAGAAATGGCAGATGGAACTGTCGTCGAACCGATGTACTGCATGATTGGCGCGGAATTCCTGATGATTTGAGGCTTTTTGGGGGGAGCTTTGAAATCATCATGAATGAATTTTCGGATATCCGGATGTGAAAACAGGAACGGGATGTCGTGATGGGCACCCCAAATCGTCATGACGGCATGGGTCATGGTATCCTGAATGGCAATGCCGTGTCCCAGAAGATAGCCGTCGTCGAAGAGTGATTCGCCGTGATCGCTGATAAAAATGACGAGTGAATTGTCGAGCATTTTCCTGTTGTCAAGAGCACGAATGAGGCGTCCGGCTGCTTTGTCGAGGTGATGAACGTGATTGGCGTAGGTTTTCCAAAGGCGCGGTCTGGTTTCGGCTGTAATTTCTGTGCGTTTGATGTCGCGATCATTGAGTACAGGCGGGTTGTCCTGCTGATACGGAAAATGCGGATCCTGATAAAACACATACATAAAAAGAGGTGTCTTCGGATCATAGCTGCTGAGAAATTTTTCAGCTTCATCCATGAGCATACTGGCTGGAACACTCTGATGATGATCGACATTTGCATCGATATTTCTGGGGTCGACGATCGTGTCACCCGAACGGTTCCAGCCGCAGCTTTCATCAAAACCCTCGTCGAGCAGGCTTTCGCCGTTGAAAACAGCGGTGTGATAGCCCATGGCTTTAAAGTCATCGACAAGTGTGGTGTCAGTGTCAAAATAGCTGCCGGAGAGCGTTTGATTGACGCTGTTCTGGGTAAAACCTCTCGTTGCGAATGCTCCATCCATCCGGATAGCGCCGCGTTTGATAAATGCATTGAGTTCGGGCATGACCGGCGTGTTGTCAACTTTGGCATCCAGCATGTCATAACGGACACTTTCCATGAGAACGATGACGACATTTCTACGATCGACAAATGACTGATTTGCTGGAAGTCCCTGGTTTTCGATGCGTTTTTTAACGGAATTGGGAATGTCGTCAGTTTTGAGGTCACCGAGGAGAAGGTCCTGATCGATGCCGTCATCGGGGGTATCGAGTGCATGCGGATGGACATCGCCATTAAATGGTTCATCGTCTGCCGGCAGGTCGAAAGCGCCATAACCATCATTGTCGAAATCCGAACCGGCATTGAGCGCGGCATTGACAGCTGCCCCGAACATTGTTTCATCTGCGAGCACTTTTTGAGTTGCAGGCAGTTTGGGGGCAAGAATGCTCATGAGAAGAAAACCGGTGACGAGCATGACGAGAATAAAGCCGGTGAATGCAGCTTTAGGCATACGGTCGAGTGTGGATACTTTTTCTCTTGGCTTGAAAAACCATCTGAAAAAGAACCATGTGGCGGTTGCAAGTGCGGCAATACCGAGAATGCCTAAAAGAATGATATCACCATACCATTGAAAAGCCTGGACGAGCATGCGCCAGACGCCGCCAACGCCCGTTGCGAACTCGAAGAAATCGAAGGCGTCTCCAAGAAGTTCGCCCACTTTGTGGCGAAAGATGAGATCAACCGCCAGAACAATAATCCATACGGTTGCACATCGACGGGCTGTTTTTTCAAACGGGGCTTTGATAAGTCGGCCAATACCCGTAAAAATGAGTGTCCATACCCCACAAATGGCGGCACAGAGCACGGCGAGTGCCGCAATAAACCCGAGTTTTTCGGAAAAAGTCGTGAACTTGATGCTGGTCAGCCATCCAGTTCCGCCAAAAATGGCCAGTCTTATCTGGAGACTGATGGTTTGAATAAGAACAGTAAAAGCCCACAGCATAACAAATAAGCGCCCTGGGCATCTTGGAGATTTGGCTTCTGACATGGACAAAAGTTATTTATTCCTGAGCTTTTCCATTATTTTCGCTGTTTTATCGATGTTTTTCTGTATATTTTCGTAGGTATTGTCGAGCAGATATTCGAAAACAGTCAGGACATCGGTCATTGATCCTTTGATTCCCCAGCGTGCAGCTTCGAGCATCATGTCGAGTGCATAGTGCATAATGCTGACAGGATCAATTTTGAAGGCATGGGTTGAATCGCGAAATTCTTCCATAGCCATGACAAAAGTACCGAGATTTCTGAGAATGCTTGGTTCAATGAGGGGCGAAAAATGTGCAATGGCAAGCCGTAAAGCTTTGGCTTCTTCTTTAATGTGTTCAAGAGGATGGGTTTCGACCTGTTCTGTGCCGACAAAGCGGATTTCACAACGCGAGAGTTTATCTGCCAGATCGCGTTCATCAAGGGATTTGTCGACGTAGAGGTTGATGAGAATGTTGGGAGTTCTCGTTCCCCAGAGTCCAAGAATCATGAAATCTTTGACGAAATCGCGAGGTTTGAGATCGGGAACATGGTCCGTCTCGAGCATGTGGCGCAGGGTGAGGGCGAAGAATACGACGAGTTTTTCTGAAATTTCAGGGAAAGAACGCATGTAGCTGGCGTGTTCGAGCTGTGTCATCTGAGACAGATCGAAGGTATCGAGGAGGCGTTCATTTTCGAGTGGTTCCGGATTACCCCGATCCTGGAGCAGGAACAGACAGCACGGAATGCGTTTGTAGTGCGCATTCTTATCGTCAAGCCTGTCGTACCAGGCAAGGATGTCCTGCAGAACGGCGAAGAATGTTTCGAGTTCGTTGGGGATGAGGCTGCTGAGGTATTTTTTGTCCAGACCTCTGGCTTCAAAATGTGCGCGCATATTCATGTTAAGGCGCATATGAGAGGCCACGCCGAGGATTTCCTGCTGAACGGTATTTTGAATGGAATGCCCCAGAAAATCGAAATGTGTTGAAGGTCCAGTACTTCCGGCTGATTCGAGATCAAAATCGGGATAATCGTGATGAATATCGAGAATCCATTGACAAAGTTCACGCAGATTTGTCTGAAGTTTGTTGGTTGCAGAAGGAATTTCGTGTTTTAATGCATTCAGAAATGCGTTGTAAAAGATTTCGATAGCTTTTGCGTTATGAGCCTGTGTTTCTTCGAATTCGATTTCGTCGATGTAAGGATCGTAAGTATAATAGACGATTTGAGGTGTGTTGAAATTAGTCGTCTTATTCTTTTCAAAGGCAGAGGTTATGAGTGTTTGTGCATGATTCCAGTCGAACCACGGGTGTCTTGAACCGAGCATCCAACGCATGGTATCCCGAACACCAATCGTCGCCTTTCGATCGAAAAACTCCTTGCATTTGATTGCGAAAAGCTGGCTGAGGGGGTTGGTTCGAAGATTGTTTTGAAATGCAACGAACGATTCTGCATCGTGGACATTGCTTTTGAAATATGCATCTTCGGTGAGAATATCGAAGATGGTTTCATTGGTTAAAAAATCTTCGCGTAAGTCGCGCAAAATGGTGCCGGGCAAAGGCTGTTTTGCTTTGGGATCAAGCTGAGCCATGATGCGCGATATCGGGCATGTAAAAAACTGTGATTCGAAAGACCCTGCACCAAAATAAGCAGCTTCCCGGCCGGATTCAAACGCTGAACGGGTGGCGCTTTGTCTTGTGGGGAAAAACTGAACGCCGACAGAGCCCATGCCTTCTGCAATGGTCTGGCGATCAAAGGCACGTTCAAAACCGTAAACATTGAGTTTGAGCGGATCAACGCGAAGAACGACAAGGGCCAGATGGTTTGCAATTTCATTCACAAGTGAGCTTGAAATGGCGTTTTCCTGGATGAGCTTGAGCTGACGTGTCAGGTGATTGGCATTAAAATGATATTTTCGCCAGCGGATATTTTCGTCCGTAACCTCGGCTGATTTGAATAATGCACGTAATACTTTTCGCTGCAGAATTTCATATTTTTCCGACATGACCACTCCTTCTTTGGGAGATAAGGCGGCAATGCGCCGTGATGGTTTCTTATCACGCCTTGGACTGATAAAAAATTAAAATACCAGCTTGCAAGACTTCAAAAGTCTCATATAGTGGCATTTCTGGACACCAGGGGGGTGCCCATTAACTCTTTTTAACAGGTGGTTGTCATGGAAATATCAGCGGAACTCAATTCTCCTTTCTTTATTTTGGCTTCAATGGAACTCTCAAAACGCGACGATGACGATGAATTTGATGATGATTTTGACGAGTATGATGAGGAGGAAGACGATGAAGATGATGAAGATGATGAATACGATGAAGATGACGATGATTTCGATGATGATGACTTTGATGACTTTGATGATGACGATGATTTTGACGATGAGGACGACGATGAGGACGACGATGAAGATGACGATGATGATGAAAAATTCGATCGCTATGGATTTGGTATTTACGACGACGATGACGAAGATGAAGATGAGGATGATGAAGATGAGGATGATAGGTATTAGTAGGGTGTTTGTCTGAATAGAAGTTCAAAACCGGTTGTGATGACCGGTTTTTTTATGTGGCCCGGGTTATCGGCATATGGCCGATACACCCCGGGCTGTCCGGCTATTCGTCCTTTGGTGCGAATACGCCGGACATTTTGGTTTTCACGGCAATATCTGCTATGAAACATGGATTTGAATGAGTCTTCCGTGTGGAGATGCAGAGAGATGCAATATGCATTTCGTTTTGCAAACTGAGAGGCTTTTTCTCTCAAAACAATAATTTGCTGGAGTATGTCATGAAAAAAAGTGTCATCCTTGTTGTGTGTTTTGGATTTGCTGCATGTTTTAGTGCCTGCAATGAATCGAAAAGTTTTGGTAATATTTGCGATAAACTCAGTGATGGCACGAAAATGTGTTTCGATAATGCTGTCGTAACCTGCAAAGGGAATGACATTGAATCGACAATGCCTTGTTCAGGGACATGCAGCAAGGGCGTTTGTATTAGCGACGCGGCATGCAATTATCAGGGCTCGAAATGCGGGGCTGATGGGAACTCATCGTCGACTTGTGAAAATAGTGTTGAATCCATTAATCCTTGTTCATGTGGATGTGATGTCGCAACCGGCGTTTGCAAAATGTGCGAAGTTCAATGCAATTGCGAAACAAAAGAAGGCTGCACGACTGAAGAACTCGCCAAATGTCCTGATGCAAACAGCTGCACTGGCAATCAGACCAAATGTGTTTTTGAAAATGGAATTTACACGGAATACACCTGCATGATTATGGGCGCAGATGGTGTTCATGGCACTTGGGCCAATAACGGGGATTGTGAATTTGGATGTAATGGCGATAAATGCGCAGAATCGGCCGGTGCCGGATGCGATTATCAGGGCTCGAAATGCGGGGCTGATGGGAACTCATCGTCGACTTGTGAAAATAGTGTTGAATCCATTAATCCTTGTTCATGTGGATGTGATGTCGCAACCGGCGTTTGCAAAATG
>JAZRWV010000035.1:0-2106 GCA_045599925.1 Myxococcota bacterium | reverse complement strand
GAAATCACTTCAGTCTCGCATGATGTGCCTCGCCATTCCATTTTACCGAAGCATTGGACTGGGGATTGCCCTGGAATATTTATGTGCCGGTAACATGATATGTCTGCCTGCTTCTGCTGCACCGGCTGATATCGTTCGGGTTCTCGGTGATAAATCGATAACAGCGATTGCTGCATCCGCACGCGTTTATGAAGACCTGATTGGTTATCCCAGAATGACACAGGGAATCACTCAGAAAATTCACGCGTGTTATCTGGATGGCGGATGCACGGTTCCCGCTCAGATGATGCGCATGGAACTCGCTTTTGGTTCTGCAAAATTCATTAATGGCTATAGCATGACGGAAACTGGCGCTTATACGACGATTCCAACATTGTCTGAGCCGCCTGATGAACGCGCTGTAAATGTCGGAAAACCACTGAATTTAACTCGAATAGCAATATTTGATGACGTAAAAGGTATCCTGCCTGACGGACAGATTGGTGAAATCCTGGTCACCGGTTTCAATGTCATGAATGGCTATTATCATGTGCCAAAAGAGGAACAGCCCATCGATATCTCCGGCTGGCTTCACACTGGTGATGCTGGATATGTTAAAAATGGCAAACTCTTTCATTGCGGCCTTTGCGAAGACCTCATTCATCGCAATGGAAAGGTGATTGCTCCTGTTAATATTGAAAAATATATTTATAGCAATGTTTCAATTCAGGAGGCAAAAGTCTTTGGCGTCCCAGGAGACGATGGAAATGACAGCATTGAGGCATGTGTCGTTCTTAAGCCCGACTATCTGTTTGATGAAGAAACACTTCGAAATGAGCTGCTTCAGACTCTTAAATCCGATCTGATGCCGTCACATTTCTTTGTATTCGAGTCATTCCCTCATACAGAAAGCGGAAAACTCGATCACAAGGCTCTTAAGGACGATATGCTCAATCGCGTTAAGGCTAAGAAAATATCTCAGAACCTGACGAACGGTATTCTTGCCGCTTATCTGACGATAAAGAATGCCGGTTATATGATTATGCCGGTCGTGTGTTTGCTTGAGTCATTGGCTCGGGAACTCGGGTTTACTGAAACAAAGATTAAACGCATTAATCATGCAACTGAGGAAATCCTTACCGATCGCATTATGAATGCTTATGGCTCACGGGATGGCGAAATTACAATTGAAATTATTCTGATGTCGAGAGGACTTCGCATCTTTTTCCGCGATCGCGGAAAGTTGTATGAACTTGCGGACAGCGAGACAACAACTGCAAAAATTGTGAAGAATATGGTCGATAATTTTGTTTCTCTTCAGGATGAGGAGGGATATCCCTGCTTGAGCCTCGATTTCCTCTATGACAAGGAATTTGATGCTGACGCCTTCCTTCTGGAACATGGCAATGCCCGTCCGCTGGAGTTGGAATAATTATGTGGGCATGGCTATCGGCCTCAGACCGATACGCCATGCATTTGCGCGGCCTATCGGCTTGTAAAGATGCGCGATTCGCGCGTCTCTACAGCCGATACGGCCGCGCTTTCTTTTTATTCCACTTCGTAATACTTGCATCCTGATAAGAGCCCATCTGAACATGACTCTTTCTTGCAGCATGCTTTGATTTTCGGACAAAAATAATTATACCCCGAATAATGAGTGGAACAAAAACTACTCCCTAACTCGCACTGACCATTGTGCTCAACATAATTGGACAAACATGAATACATCTTACATGTACCGGATTCACAGGCTGTATTTGCATGCGGATATTTCGTCGTACAATTTGTACCACTACTGCCACAGACATATTTGGTATCCGCAATACACTTGCTGGCGCTGATATGATACCCGGATGAACAGGATGACGCGACACATTTGTTGTTTGTACACGATCCACTCAACCAGCCTGCAAAATTCGTTGACGAACATTTAAAGCCGCTTTGCCCACAATTGTTGTTGTCACTCGTTTTGCAGCTTCCCGTGGCGCTGTCGTAATACTGGCTCGATGTACATGAGGGAACACATTCGTTGCCGGACTTTGTATAGCCTGAGCTACAGGATGACAGCACACACACATTGTTCGTACACGTTCCCGAAGCCCAATGCGGAACATTCGAGGAGCATTT
>JAZRWV010000034.1:0-8659 GCA_045599925.1 Myxococcota bacterium | reverse complement strand
GTGTTGTTCTTCTTCTGTCAGAAATTTATAGCAGTTATTGGAAAGTTCTATATAGTTTTTATTCAGAAGACGTTCCAGGGATTTTCGAATTTTTTTCTTTAATACAACGATGTCTGTTCGGATATTGTTTGCCATTAAAATGGCAATATTGTTCATTGATGAGGGAATGTCCCGGATATATCGAATCAAAAACAGGAGTTTGAGAATGTCGACGTCATAAGGTTCTATGCCATTATCTGAATCGGCATCACACTGACATCGTTCTATGACTTGGCGAATAGATTCGGAGAGGAATGTGTGAATTGTATCATAAAAAAGATAAAATGGTGCAAGGGCTGTTTCATCTTCGTCTGTTTGACAAAGCATCTGTGCAACTTCCTGAAATCCGGAGAGCATTGAACGTTCTGCTCCCGAAAAGTTCTTTCCGGTATTGCCGTGGTTTCGAATTTCAGCAAAAGCCTTTTGCATGATGATGAATTGATAAGGTACAAACGGAAATGTCCTTGAAAACTCCTGAGCGTTTGAATATCCTTTGATCTCAGATGCTGAATTTGTAAATGAAAAGAGATTTCGAAGAGCGGATTCGTTGGCTTTATAAAGGGATGAGAGCCTTTTGCAGGCGTTATCCTTCTTCTGTAAAAGACGTTTTTGAATGACTTCATCCAGAGAAGAAGAGGTCAGGGATAACCGCGTTTTGAATCTGGCCTGAATGCGGGAAAATTCGTCGGTCTTGGTTTTCATGAATGCATCCATGGATTCCTGTCCCGTGCACATGATCCAAACTTTGCCCTGACACTCGGTTCCAAGCTTTTCAACAACAGACTGTAAATTGAGCAAAAGACTTGTATTATTGCCAATATATTGGCCGACTTCGTCAATCATAAAAATCAGTCTGAAGTCTGATGGTTTTGTATTGATATAATACTTGATGTCATCAACGAGCTGCGCAATACTGAAATTAACGGAAGTTTTGTCTTCTATCCATGTTTTGGCATCATCTTCGCTCATATCGAGAACTTCAGACAGGGATTGAATGAGTGCTCTTTTGCAAAAGATATAATTTTTTCGCAGTTCAATCCAAGATGCATTGTGGTTGAATTCGAAATTTTGTCGAAATTCCTCGGTTTTCCCGCATTGCTCAATATATTTTTCAAGCATGGCAACTTTGAGATCTTCGCCATAAAAACCGAGATGATTGTAGAATACTTTGGCCAGAACGCGCAGAATTGCTGTCTCGTCTTTTTGAATCGAACTTTCAACGTCGATATTGAACAGAATGGTTTCGGCTTTTGTTCGGGTGGCTTTGTCGATAAGTCTGAAGACAGTCGGAGCGTCTTCAAATTTTTCTCTGAATCTTTCGACGGTTTTTACGTCATGAATTTCTCGATTTTCGAGGATATAAGAGAGAATTTTCAAAAAATGGGATTTGCCGGAACCAAAAAATCCGGAGATCCAGATGCCGATGTCATCGGTTGGCTCATCAAAAGACTGGGCATAAAACTGAAAGAAATCGAGAAAATGTTTCTTCAGTTCATTGGTGATGACGTATTCGCATACTTCCTGTTCCGTGATGTCGGAATCATTTTGATCAACTTTAATGACCCCATTGATTCTGCGGTTGATGTCATCACGAAACATGTCATGAATGAGCATTTGGAAATCTCCAGATGTGCGATGAGTGTGTTAATGAGAAATGGAGCTGACTGTATCTTTCAGCCATTTTCGGCTGTCCAGAACATGTGAATGCTTCGAGAAATCTTATATATAATAATAAAAAAGAGCGTCGTGGGTTCGCAGAACACAGACGCGAAAAAAGGCGTATCGGCGATGCCGATAGCCGTGAAGGCTGTGCGTATTTTGCCGACAGGCCAAAATAGCACAGCTCAAAAAATACAAATATATAAATCAATCATTTGCCATTTGAGGCAGAAGCATTTTGAGCTCAGTAATCACGTCATTGCATGAAGCAAAGCGATCCTTGGGATCTTTCTGCATCATCTTGAGAATGATATCTTCGAGATGAGGATTGATTTTAGGATTGATAGAACTTGGAAGAGGAGGCGGTTCATGAACGTGTTTATATGGCAAATCACCTTTAATAAATGGGAGAACGCCGGTCGCGAGTTCAAAGAGTGTTACGCCGAGTGAATAGATATCGGAACGTGCATCAATTTCATTTCCCAGAACCTGTTCAGGGCTCATGTAATATGGTGTACCAATAGCCTGTGTCGAACCGCGTTCATTTTCCTTAAGGACTTTTGCAAGGCCCATGTCGAGAATTTTCAGAGTTTTATCTCGTTTTGCAATCATCATATTTGATGATTTAATATCACGATGAACGATGCCGTTTGAATGGGCATACTGCAGGCCGCGGCAGGCGTGTGTTGCGACCTGAATGAGAAATTTCGTGGGAAAAATGCCAGTCTGCTGGACGATTTGCTTAAGATTTTTTCCTTCAACATATTCCATGGCCATGTATACGTTTCCATCTTCGAGAGAACCGATATCGTAGACGGTAACAATATTGATATGCTGAAGTCTTGCAGAGGCGCGGGCTTCTCTCATGAAATATTCAAGAGCGACCTGGTTGTCTTTGAGCTTTTGCGAAAGGACTTTGAGTGCAACCGTTCGCTGAAGAATTGTATCTGTGGCTTTGTAAACGACTCCCATCCCGCCATGAGCCACTTCTTCGATAATTTTATATCGGGAACTGTTGACTGTTGGCACTTCCGTATCGCCGATCATGACGGACATTGTACGTTTTCTGTTTGGATTTCGCAGAATAGCGCCGTCGGTTTTGGTTCTTTTGCTGTTGGTAGAGGTGGAAGGCATTGCAGTCGGTTTAGACTGAGTTCGAAGTTTCAGTGCGACATTATCAATGACCTCGCTGATGCCATGAAACTGATTATTGACATCATAGACTTTTTGATAAGTTTTTAGTGCATTCTGAAGATCATCGACGGCTTCATAGCAGTATCCGGCCTTAAATGCGACCCTGCAGAATCTGTCATTCGGCAGTTTCATCCAGAACAGGGACTCATAACACAGAGCTGCATCCTTATAATTCTTCTGTTTGCAATAGATATCGCCCTCAAGTTCAAGTGCATTGATATAGTCGGAATCGTCAGAACCGATGTGTTTGAGAGCGGAAATGGCCTCATCATAGTGAGACGGGGTGGATAATTTTTGAGCGAGGAGGTAGTATTTTTTGAAGTATTTAAGGATTTCGACTTCAAGATCAAAGTCATTCTTGCTTTGAACGAGTTTATAAGCAGGGTCGAAAGCATTTGCCTGTTTGTATGCTTCGAGTGCTTCTTTGGGTTTGTTTACATATTCCAGGCAATATCCAGCCTGAAGGTATTTTCCGGCACTGAACAACTCGCTAATCATATTATCGTCAATTGCGCCAGCCTGTTTAAGTGTTTTCAGGCCGAGTTCAATGGTATCCGGATTTTCGAGATACATCTTTGCTGCATAAATGGCCATCATTCTGCTGACATTGACAGCCTGCAGATCGCCATTTGCCATTGCGAGGTCAAACTCGAAAGCTTTAATCTGCATTTCAAGCTGTTTTGGGGTGTTACCCGATTTTTGGTAGCACATGATTGCATTCATGAACTGATCGATTTTGACGTAAAGTTCAGCTGCGATGTCGTATTCTTTAGCGTTGAAATAGAGCTTTGCGGCACGTTCATAATTCTGGAGTTTTACAAGGATTTCTGCCGCTTTGAGGTTTTCGCCTTTAATGAGTAAAATTTCTGCAAGTTTATTGAAATTGTTAAGTTTTATGCATATTTTTTCTGCGATGTCATAATTTTTAGTACTGATGGCAACATCAATGGCTTCGGCGAAATTTTCACTGTCAATACATAACCGAATGGCACTTTCAATTTGTCCTTCCTGAACTAGAATGGATGCGACGAGTGCGAGGTTATTCTGGCTGGCCGCAAGTTCCGCTTTTGTTTTAGCCGTAGGTGAAAGTGCTTTGATGTAATCAGAAAAATGCATAACTCAGAAACTGTGGAATGAAAAACAAATCCCCCAAACCCAAAAGCATTAGCCTTAAAAAATAGTGATGTCAAATTATTCGCGGTGTTAAAATAAAATCGAATGCTTCAAAGCCTCGTAAGCTGAATGCTTAAGAAGAAAAAGTGGTTGCAGTCATTAAAGACTGGTTGTTGTTGCGATGTTCGATAAGTCAAAATGGGGTGGCTGTAAATCTATCAGATTCAGGCTTGGTTAATTGTGAAAGTTCAAAATGAGATGAAAAAACAAGCGATTGAAGAACGGCCGATAAGCCGGGTTTTGTCGCGGAGCGAAGCTCCGGTGTAGTCATTCATCTAGGATGACAGTTGCCTGCCATCTCAAGCGATCATTACCCAAAGGACACGGGCGAGGATGCCCGGCCAGATGGCGCCTTTTGTTCGATCTTGCTCCGAATGGGGTTTACCATGCGAGTGATGTCACCATCACTCCGGTGAGCTCTTGCCTCGCCGTTTCACCCTTACTATTCAATAATGAATAGCGGTTTGATTTCTGTGGCACTTTCCCTAAGGTTGCCCTCGGTCGCCGTTAGCGATCATTCTTCCTCGAGGAGCCCGGACTTTCCTCTCCCAGGCCGATTCCAGCACAGGCAGCGACTACATGTCCGTCTTCAATCGCGGAGCTGGTTTCTACCGTTTTGATAATGAAAAAGTCAATGATATTTATTGGTTGTGTGTGTCTGGATAGAAACTATACAGCAGACTGGATGTCCCTGACTCCCAATATCGAATTTGTGCGTTGATTATTCTTGAGAATATTGCAAATTCTGTGTAGGGTATTTGCGCATTTTTGTGCCCTGAATTCGTTTGAAGGGCGATTGAGGAGTCATTTTTTGAAAGCTTTTAGAATACTTTTTCTCTTTTCCATCATCATTGGAATCGTTTCAACGTTTGGATGTGCAACGGATCTGGTCGGAAATAAAGCCGATTTAAGCAAGGTTGAGACGCCGACTGGAGCGGCTGTTCATCCCAATGGACGATACATGTATGTGACGGGATCCAACTTTAATCTGGATTATCGCGCAACAGATGGTGGCGCCATATATGTCGTTGATTTGGAAACAAATCAGGTGTTGCCAAATTCATCGAAACGAATGGGCAGTTTTGGAACAAACATTGTCCTGTCTTCTGATGGACGTCATGGATATACAGTCACTCGTGATGATGATTCATTGGTCTGGTTTGAAATATCAGAAGATGGAAGTCGGATATTCTGTCCAAAAGCTGATGAAGATTCGGAGTCTTTGCTGGATTGCAGGATCGTTTTAGATGATGATCCAACGCATATTGCATTGACGAGGAGTTATCGTGAGACCAAAATAATTGATCCCGCAACCGGTGTGGAAACGATAAAGCGGGTTGATTTCGATCTTTTGATGATAGCTCAAATCAGAAATGCTCGCGTTACGGCAGTGACGGTTCGTGAAAAAGCCGATGGTGAAATGGTGTTTAGTCACGAAACAGCTTCTTTTGTTTATAGTGCAAGTGAAGTCGTTTGGCTTGGTGGAGAGCGCTTCGCAGTGACTGGTCGTGCCGCAAGAAATCTGCTTGTGATTTCTCCTGCAATTGATGCCGATGGAAATGTTAAGGGGCTTTATGCCAGACAGGGCATCATTGTTCCAAACGGATATGATGTTTATCAGGGACGAGGCATGACGCTCGATCCAAATCGAAAAAATCTTTACCTGCTCAATCAGTTTCCTAATTCATTGCTTCGCTTTGACGTAACTGGACTGGCCAAAGATGATTCGGCATCTGACAGTGCTCAAATGACAGAAATGCTGATGCTGCCTTCTGATATGCTCAAAGTCGTTTGGATAGGCGATGCAGATACCGGATTCCTTTACCTGTCAAGTGTCGTTGATGACAGCATTTATATTGTGAATCCGCGTTTGATGGAAGTGATGGGAATTGTTGAAGTCGGAGACGGTCCTTATGATATGGTCGTGAAGGATAATATGCTCTATATCGTGAACTTCCTGGGACAGAACATTTCGATGTATGATGTTTCAGAACCTGCAAATCCCGTTCATGTGAAAGAATTTCTTTCGGAAGAAACTGACGAAAATTTGAATACAGCTGAGTAGCTGTGTGTTTATGTGTCTGGCTGGAAATCGTTCTACGGCAATTTTTAGAAACAGACAGTTCTGATGGTGTAAAAGCTTGTCACTCGGAACATTCAAGGAATATTCATGCTCAAAAGAAAAATGGCATTTGCCATTGTGATATTAGCTGGACTGGTCGTAGCCGGATGTGATGACGATAACGAATCGACGTTGGCTGCTCTCGCGATGCCAGGAGAAATGCATCTCGTCGAGCGCTGTACGCTTAATGGAAAGATTGTCAACCTGAGTGAAGCCGAGTGCAAGGCTGCAGGCGGCAGCGTTGAACGCATGGTTTTCGTTGCCAATACTGGAACAGGAACGGTGTCGTATCTTCCGTATTATCCAGGGGATGAAGAGTTTGATGCCGTCGATATCACGACTTCTGTTCCCGGTGTGACTTCAATTCCAACGGGGGAATGGCCGGATTCCATTGCTGGAGATGATTTGGGGGCTTTTGTCATTTTGACAAGTGCTGTTCACAATGATCTCTCCATTATTTCTGTCAATGACAAGCGTGAAATTGCTTTTCAGGAACTCGATAAAGTCCCCCGAAAAGTTGTTTACGATTCACTTAACGAGAACTTTTACGTCTTTTTTGACAACGGTGTGGTCCAAAGTCTGGACATTTCCTTTGATTGTGGTGCTGGACAAAACGAACTCACGTCAACCTGTGTACTGACGAAAGATAAGATTTCCGTGACCTGGAAAAGTGTCACAACACTGGATGGAAATGTTCGCGATTACGTGGCGGATCCTACACGGGATGTGGGGTATGTGACGTATGTGGATCGTCGGTATGTGTCTGTTCTGGGACTTTCTGAAACTTCAGGAACATGTCTGGATGGTTCGTCTGCTTATCCTTGTGAAATCGAACGTCTTGGCGCCGGTTTCGGATGTTCTGATGGCATTGACAACGATGGCAATGGTCTTATCGATGAAGAAGATCCGAGTTGTTTTTATCCCTGGAGTGCCGAAGGAATGGATGCTTCTGTTGAACAGACAGGCTGGATGGGCATAGGGGAGTGCAACGACGGCATTGACAACAATGGTAATGGGTTGTGGGATGCACTTGATCCCGGTTGTACAGCTTCCAATGATGCCTCTGAAGATGAAGGTTTTCAGCCGATGGTGCTGGGCACTTGTGCAGATGGCATTGATAATGACGGCGATGGTGACATCGATCGCGATGATGTGAAATGCCGTTGGCCGACAGGAAATGAATCCGAAGACAATGCAGAACCATCCGTAAGCGTCGGCCTTTGCCGCGACGGCATTGACAATGATGGCGACGGAAATATCGATGGCGAAGACTTGGCTTGTTACGGGAAAAATGGATTCAGTGAGACTGAAATGGTCTCTTATGGCCGAGGTAATGTGGGCATCGATCCCGATGGCCGATGGCTGTATGTGCTTGATCCTGTTGATTCTCAGCTCATTGTCATCGATCTCGAAACAAAAAAGACACTGGATCGCTCGGGATGGTATCCTCGTCATCGCGTCGTCGGAATTCCAGTGCCTCGCCTTGCTCTGGATGTCGTCGGTGATTTCCACAATGACCTCATTTACGAAAAAAATGGCATCGAGGTTTATACTCAAAATGCTGTCGCCTATGTTTCTTCATCCAGTGGCTCGGTGACAGAATACGAAATTAATCACAGAATGGTGCTTTTTGAAGATGGCGTCATAAAGGACTCCATTGAAGAACTCGCAATGCGTCCTTCTGATATGGATGACGATGAATCCTATATCGGAACGGTACGATGCGTCGGGCGTATTTGTACAGAAAGTGATTTGCCGGAAATTAATCTTAGAGAACGTCCTGCAGTCGCTTATTTTACGAGTAAAAACGTGCTCGGCAATGTAGACCCGAAAACCAATAAGCTTTTTACCGTCTATTACGATACTATTATGGCTTCGGAAACATGGCGTATCACTTATGAAGGAACGCTGGAAAAAGATGCCAGAACAGATGGCTTTTTTGCTTCTGAAGATACATTCCGAACTGAGATTGACATGTGTGCACTCGGCGCAATTCCTGGTGATCATCTCATCCTGAAAAATCGAAAGGGGCTGACATTCAGTTCTGCACAATGCGAGGCTTTTTCTGAAACTGCTTCGCAGAAAATCAATTTGGAGTGGGAAATTACAGATGCTGGTGTGAATGAGCTCAAGCTCAAACCGACTGGAAAAGAAGGGGATATTTCGATTTTGCCAAAACCGGAATGTTTCACGACGGGGCTTGAATTCGAAGTTCGTGCAACCAATCAGTGGCTCGTGACGAGCAAGAGCACGTATGTCAATCGTCGATATACTGCTGGTCGGCATTGTGTGGATGATCCTAGACATCCATTTGGGCAGACGCGTTTTGTGTTGGATTCCAGCAAATCACCCGAAGTTCCGGATGCACAGACAGCATTTTTCTCAGTTTATATGCCGAAAGGGGCTGAAAAACTTGGTCGCGGGGATGCGTTTGAATTTACGACGCGCACTGGATTGGCGAGCCTTTTTGTC
>JAZRWV010000033.1:0-2069 GCA_045599925.1 Myxococcota bacterium | reverse complement strand
GTGCGCGATCCCTCTACTGCACAGGAAATGGCGAGAAGAGCCGCCGAACAAAACCTCGCATCTGTCGAACCCGATGATAATAATAATGATGAATCCGATGAAGAAGATGATGGCGTTCAGAATGTCATCGTTCCAGAAAATGTCGCCATCACGGCTCAGAGCGGTAATTCGGAAGAAGCTTCTGATTTTCTGCGCGCAATGATTCGCAATTCCGGTATGCAGATTCCAGTCGCAACCCCGTCAGCCAGCGAAGAAATTAAGCTTTCATCCCCAAACGAATTCAATTCTGACGAAGCTGATTCAGACAACGATAAAAAAGACGAGTAATATTACGAATCAGACGGCTGTCAGACAAAACTCACGCGCCCATTTGGGCGTGTGGGAACTCACACATCACGCGACAACCTTCATCAGTCAGTTCGCATATAAAACGACAATCACCTGCGTCTGTTCCTGGCTCAGCATGAGTTCATGACCGCCAATCGCAATCACAACGCCATCTGACGTCGTCATTTTTCTCGTCAGAACGACATTCGGAAGAATTCCCATATCCAGAATATCCTGGCGTTTTTTTCCACTTTCGCGAATCTGAAGAACTCTCACCACTTCGTGGTCTTCAATTTCATCGAGCGTCATAAACTCGCGCACAGGCCGACAGCAACAGCATCCAGATTCATCTTTTTTCAAACACTGAGCGCCATTTTCTCCGCAATGTCCGGTCTTGCAGTTTGAACACATCGAACGCGATTCAAAAAATCGCACAAACCGGTCCATTCCTTCGTCCGACAAAGCATGTTCAAGCCCACAGGCTTCTTCCCTGGCCTTGTCCTCCGGCATGCCCAGAATGTCGTGAAAAAACTGAAAAAGCAGGACATGGCGCGCATAAACACGCCGCGCAGCCGATTTTCCATTTTCAGTCAGACGAATACACTCGCGCTGCTCGTATTCGAGATACCCCATCTCCGAAAGACGCTTTAATGCCGGCGAAACAGAAGACGCCTTCACAGAACGCGCAGCCGCGATGTCGCGCACACGCGCTTCCAGATTCGGTCCCTGCTGAAGCAGGTATATCGTTTCGAGATAATCCTCGAGCGAAGAGGTCAGGCTGGACGTCATGAATTCTCCTGATTTCAATAAAACCGGCCTCATGCCGATATTCTTATCATAACATTATATACTCGATATCACATCATTTAATTAGGGAGAGCACAACGAATGCCGCTAATTCCCATAAGTTTTTTTAAACGCCGCGACGTCGAATGTCGAACCGGAAACGATACCGTATTCAGCCACTTTTCCTGCCGGAAGTTCCAGAACATATTTCACTTTATCCGTCGACATATACCTCGGGCCGTCGTTGAGAGGCTCCGCATTTTCAACGACATTTGAGACGCTGCCGTCTGCACGGAAAAACACCATATCGAGCGGAATATACGTGTTGTGCATCCAAAATGCACGTTTTGCCTGTCCGGGATAAATAAACAGCATCCCCCATCCAGGCAGACACTGCTTGCGCATCATCAAGCCGCGCTGCATCGTGTAATCTTCATCGACAACCTCGAGCAAAACCTCGTGTTTCCCGCTCGGCGTCGTAAAGCTGATTCTCGGCGTTTTCTCATCGACCCTGCCGGTAATCGACGGCGGCACAATGCATTGTCCGTCACACACAAGCGGAGCCGTACATTCATGAGTCTTCTTGCAAACTTTACCGATATCGTGGTTAAACTCCTGCGGCTCAATTACCATTTGCGGCAGCCAGACGCTGTAATCTTCCTTAACATCCACGCCTGGTGCGGGATTGAGCAGATTTGAACATCCCGTCAATCCTCCAGTCAATAAGCCAAGAATCGCGCACTTCTCCATCAAATTTGTCATCATCATCCTCGTATGATTTACAAACGCAGACTTTCTGCCTTACGGCAGATACGGCCTGCGATTTCGGGCTATTGGCCTGCGGCCAATACGCCCTCTTTGCGCCTGCTATGCGCGACCCATCGCGCATACACAGGCGCTCTTTCTTGTGTTATTTCATCCCCCAAAACACATATCTTACTATCTTACCCCATTTT
>JAZRWV010000032.1:0-3150 GCA_045599925.1 Myxococcota bacterium | reverse complement strand
AATTGCGGCGCATATTATTTTTTTAGGCTGATACTGGGCGCTACACCGTGTAGCATCTAGTATTTGCCTCAAATTCGAAAAAAAGAACAGCATTTTTTGAATTCCCCTGTTTTTTTCCTCCCCCCGGCTGAATAGTAACATCAAATATGTCCGGAGAACTGGTATTGTATTGATATTCATGACATGGATGGCCAAAAGCGTGGTGAAGCGTGTAATCCGTGTCATTCAGAGCGAGAGGTTCTGTGTGCAAATGAATGTCAGAATATATATGACAACCATGATCATTGTGGAGCCTGCAACAACAAATGTCCGGATTATGCCAAATGTATAGAAGGAGTCTGTGAAGAAACAGTTGAATGTGATATTGGATTTCATGCCTATCAGGGTGAATGTGAAGAAGATTCTATATATAGTTGTGGAAAGCATGGATATTCCTGCCCGAATAACATACTTGGCTGGGCAGATGGAGACTGTCTTAATGGAGAATGTTATGCGACAGCATGCCGGGAATCTTATAGAAATGATGATGGTCAATGCGCTGCACTCATGAATTGTCCGCAGAATGAGCATATATATATCAACACATGTGAACCGGATACTATTGAAAATTGCGGTAAGCATGGTTTTGACTGTCTCAAATTGGACGGCACTTTGAATGCTGAATGTATAAATGGAGAATGTATTGCCAACGAATGTGAAGAAGCCTATTGTTTATCGGGAAACAAGTGTGCCGAAGGCTATTACAGTCCTAAAACCTGTGGTATAAATGGTGCAGAATGTGTTGTTTGTGCTGCAGATCAGACGTGCAGTAACGGTGAATGTGTTTTTAATTTCTGTGAAAAGCACCAACATATTTATGAAGGTGAGTGTGAAGATGATAACCTTGAAAACTGTGGTGCCCATAAATTTTCTTGTGTAATTTCGAATGCCAAATCAAAAGTCTGTGATAGTGGAAAATGCAAAGTTCAAGAATGCGAATCTGGATATCATATTTATGAAAACGCCTGTGAAATGGATGATCAGAACCATTGCGGTGCCCACGACAATGCCTGTATGAATCAAATTGATGGCTGGAAAAGCGGTACCTGTGAAAATCAAAAATGCCAGCTTCAAAGCTGTATATCTGGACATGTTTATAACAATGCATGCGAAGCCAATGACATAAACAATTGCGGCAGCCATGGTGCATCCTGCGTCATTGACCATGCAGTCAGTGAATGTGTCGAAGGTGGATGCAAACTGATTAAGTGTGATCCGGGATATTATGAAAATCATGGTCGATGCCTGGAAACACAGGCAAATGGCGGAGCTACGCTAGATCCTTGGGGGCTCATATGGGACACGGCTAAACGCAATGGAACGCATAATGATGCCGTACAGGTCTGCAAAAATCTGGGCGGACGCCTGCCTACCCCAACGGAAGCCATAAGAAACAGTGCCACATCCGGTGTTAGCGGTGCAATCGGCACAACAGCTGATACAACCGGTATCTGGACGGATACCACTGATTCCGATAAAGATTATGTCGAACTGGTTAAACTCGCTACTGGCGCCCTTGGCAAAGGCAAATCGAGTGCTAAAAATGATTATCGATGTGTATGGGATCCGACAGAACGCCCGCTTACACTGAGTGGTGTCAACTGTCATGGAAAACCTACTGAAAATGGATGTCAGGAAGTTAAAATTGGTTCTATCAATTATATATTTGATACTCGCGAGAGACCTGCTCAGTATTGGTTCCAGGCCGCAGAAGAATGTATAAAAATGGGGGGACGTCTGCCATGGCCGCATGAGTATCCGCCACTCATCGTTTTCGGTCTTGCCAATGGTTCTGGCGAATACAACTGGTCTGCACCAACTTCAAGTGGTAAAGCCGCCGGATATAAGTGGAACAATACCATTAAAATGGTCGACGATGAAAATTGTCATTTTAAACTTGAATTTGGAAGTAAACGAGCTTTTCGATGCATGAGTGAGCCTGTTAAACTTGATGGTTCTGGCAAGCCAGTATTTCCACAGCCTAAAGTCCAAAATAACGACGGCGTACTCAAGGTTGGACCATTGCTTTGGATAGACAGCTCGCCGCGAAAAGCGAATTATCTTTATGATGCAGAATATCAATGCATGAAAGATGGCGGCCGCCTTGCAAGCCTTGATGAAATGACATTTGCCATTAAAAATGGTCTTCCCAGACCGAGTAGTGATACCAAAGGTGACGTCGTCTATCTGACATCGTCTCCCGCCAATTGTACAAAAATTTGCAATTCCGGGGTCAAATTTGGGACAACTATTGCTCCCTATTACTATCCCGGTTCACTATCCAAAGTTACGCTTGATACAGCATCTCCATACTATTGCACATATCGACCGGCCAGAGATTACGACTATTCAAAACTGGATGAATCCGTCAAAAATGAAACGATGATTAAAGTGAGTGAATCCGGTGTTGATTATTATATCGATGCAAAAAACACATCTCTCAACAGTAATTTATTCAATACCACCGTTCAAGCAATGAAAAATGACATGCGCCTTCCGACTGACGGAGAACTTGTATATATGATTAAAAATGGCCTTCCCAAAGGAACTGGAGCCAATTTGATGACGAGCAAATCAGGCCTCAAAGGCGATTCAGAACATTATGGATTCCGAGGAGTTACATGGTCAGGTACAGGTTCAACCAGTTATGATGCAACCAGCAATGTAAAATTCTTCAAATATACAATTATGGAACAACCGATGAGAAAATTTGCAGTCACAACGATTCATTGATGATTTTGCGAGGCATGCCTATTGGCCTGCGAGACGTAGGAATCGCGCGTCTACGGACCAATAACCATGCGATAAGAGACGTGTCTTGACACGTCTTTACTTGGATTTTTATTTGGAAGCCTTGCTATTGGCCGAAACGGCCAATACGCAAGGCTGCGCGGCCTATCGGCATCCGATACGGCCGCGCTTTTATTCGGACAAAAAAAAAGCCTGATGCAAAGCATCAGGCTTAAAAAGCTCCGGAAGAGAGACTTGAACTCCCGACCTAGTGATTAACAGTCACCCGCTCTAACCAACTGAGCTATTCCGGAATGCGAAAACCGAGAGAGAAAAGCACTGAAGTGCGTATGACCACGAAATCAAATAAATGATCCGTTA
>JAZRWV010000031.1:0-3484 GCA_045599925.1 Myxococcota bacterium | reverse complement strand
CACTTTTTTGAACTCAAAAAAGTTGGTAAACTTACGAAGACTGATGCATCGGAATCATGCGACATATCGACATCCGACAAACAGCAAGACTTCCTGACACCATCCATGAAAGGATGGCTTGAGTTTTTTAATTCAAAATCTGAAGCGGACCTTAAAATGTTCGAGGACGATCAAATCATCCATAAAGCCACACTGATTCTGCGAGAACTCTGCGACGATGAAAAACTCAAGGAACGTGCTCGAATACGCGAAAAACACCTGCATGATGAAGCCAGCGAACTTGCCTCTGCTCGGGAAGAAGGTCGGGAAGAAGAACGAATACGAACTACAATAAAACTGCGTCAACGCGGTTTGAGCGAAGAAGAAATTAAAGACATCTTTACCGACTAATGCAGAGCCATCCATGAAAGAATGGCTTGAGTTTTTTAATTCAAAATCTGAAACATACCCTCTAAAAATCATCCAGACATAAACTGCATCACATTTTTCATAAAAAAAGCCAGAAACATTAAGTTTCTGGCTTTTGTCGTGAATATATCAAAAAATAATTTATAGAATTTATTTATATGATTTAAGCAAATCGACGCAGAACTGAGCACATCTTCCCATGGATTCGATACTTGCACGTTCTTTTGGCGTATGAATATCGAGGATTGTTGGACCTGTTGAAACCATATCCATGCCTTCAACGCGCGATCCAAGAATACCGCATTCGAGACCGGCATGAATGATGTCGATTTTGGGTTCTTTTCCGAAACGGGCTTTATAAGTTGCAATACAACGTTTAACGAGTTCGGAATCAATATTCGGTTGCCAGCTTGGATAGCCGCCATTTGAAACAGGCGTTCCACCGGCAAGTCTTACACATGCTTCAACGCGAGAAGTTATGGCATTAAGTTTTGAGGGAACACTTGAACGCTGGCTTGAGAGAATACGCAGGTTTCCATCAATGACGCGAATATTGGCGAGGTTATTAGAGGTTTCAACGAGGCCAGCGACATCCTGACTCATAGCTTGAACGCCGTGAGGATAGACGAAGAGAAGATCGCAGACTTTGCGAAGTGATTCATTTGACCATGCATTGCCATAGACATCTTCAACTGAAGTTGAAACTTTAATTCCGGGATCAGTCTTTTTGAATTCGGAAGTGAATTTAACGGCCATTTCATTGATACAGTCGACGACAGCAGCTGTATCTTTTCCAGGAACTGCAAGAGAAAATACGGAATCGCGTGGAATGGCATTATGAGCAGAACCCGCCTGAATATCGACGAGCTGAGCATCGCCAGCAATCGCAAGAACTTTGCTGATAATTCTGGTGCTCAGTTTGATAGCACTTGCACGACCGCAATGAATTTCGCAGCCGGAATGTCCGCCGAGAAGACCGGAAACAACCACTTTCACGGCACGGAATCCGGCCGGAATCGGAGCTGATTTGAGAGGAAGCGTCGATACCGTCTCCTGACCGCCCGCGCATCCAATCGTGAACACACCTTCATCCTCGCTATCGAGGTTGAGAAGAATGCGGCCTTTGAGTTTGGAGGCATCAAACGCATCGACACCGGTCATTCCCTGCTCTTCATCGCTCGTAAAAAGAAGTTCCAGGGCCGGATGTTCAATGGAAGGATCTTCAGCAATGGCAAGGGCTGTTGCAACACCAAGCCCATCATCACCGCCGAGAGTCGTCATATTGGCATGAATCCAGTCGCCATCAGTCATGACTTCGATGGGATCGGTATCGAAATTATGAGTGGATTCGGCGAGTTTTTCACAGACCATATCCATATGTCCCTGAAGGATGATGACGGGGCTATTTTCGTAACCGGATGTTGCAGGAACACGCACGAGGACATTGTTTGCCTTGTCTCGATCGACTTCAAACCCATGAGATTTTGCTCTGTCAACGAGCCATGCTGCCACTTTATCTTCATGTTTTGATTCTCTGGGAACCAGAGACAGAGCCTTGAAAACGTCGAGTACGCGATCTTTTAATTCCATATAAAATCTCCTTTTGTGAGGGTGAAGTGCGTGAAAAGAAATGAAAAAGGCGCAGCGTATCGGCTTTGCCGATAGCTAAGCCCAAAGCGGCGTATGGCCTTCGGCCATAGCCGCGAAGCTGAAGACGTATGGCCGAAGGCCATAGACTCAGCCTGTAAAACAACTATTCAGCAGTAATGCTCCAAACCGAAACAGGCTCGCCTTCGACATTGACGACGCCCATTGCATTGAGCATCTTTCCACTCGAAAGCTCGATGAGTGCGCCGCCGGTCTGTCCGTCATTGCCCTTATACGTCGGACAAACAAAGGACCTGCCGGCGACATCAAACTGGAATGCACAGTCATACGTACCAGAAGCGACAGGATGCGCATCATCCATAAACGGTTCAGACATGAATTCAATGTTGGTTCCGCAATTGTCGCAGAAAAGATTCTGTTTAGCCGGACGCAAAATCGACCAGGCAGAAACTGGTTCATTTACATGACCGCAAATGAGTTTTGCATTCACCATCGCAGGCGATGTGTTGCTCGGAAGTGCAATCCGAGCATAAGCAATCTTTGAACCCGACGTCTGGAAATCCTTAAAGTGACACCAGTTCGGAACGGTATCCGGCGTTACGGGAATATTAATAGGAAGTGTCTGATCGATAGACATTTTGGTCGTGGAATCGAGAAGAATGGGGACATCCCCATCCCGATCCGCCGTTTTGGATACACAGGCAAACGCCTGCGGTCCGAAGTCAAACCGATACGTACACTGATAATCGCCGGCCGGAGCATTCAGCGAATAGCTCATGAATTCCGTATTGGCGAAACAATTCGTGCAACCATAGTTGTAAACGGCATCAGCTTCGTATGTCCATGACATAACGGGATCTGAAACAGAACCGCAGACGAAATGCGCGCCGATCTCCTCAATCTGAACTTCGCTCGGCATCAGAACACGGCCATATCCCTGATCATTGTTATCATCAATGCCCTGAATATTACACCATGTCGGAGGCACGAGTTTGTCGACACATGAAGACGTCATATTTTGGGTCACACAAATCGCAGCATCCGTGCAGTCTCTATCAGCCCACTGGCCGTTTGCATCGCATGTTTTAAGCGTATTTCCGTCACAAGTGGTCTTGCCGGGTTCGCAAACAGGTTTCGGATCACAGGTTTTGCCAACCGCATTGCAGTTCTGATCATTGCTGCATGTTTTATCAAGTTTCCACTGGCCGCCATCACATTTCATGAGCTTCTGGCCGTCACAGGTGTATGTGTTACCAGAACAAACCGCCTTGTCAATGCACTTCTGTTGCGAAGCATCGCAATATTGCGACGAAGTGCAGGTCTTTCTTGTCACCCAGTTATAGTTCGAACATTGCTGAAGCTTCAGACCGTCGCACTGATATCCGTCACCAGTGCAATTGAGGCATTTTTCTTCCGTTTCACTACAGGTCTGATTCGCCGTACAAGTCGATTTGGTCGTCCAGTCTCC
>JAZRWV010000030.1:0-18029 GCA_045599925.1 Myxococcota bacterium | reverse complement strand
TTTTGTTCAGACCTTCCTTACGGAACCATAATAAATTAGGGTTCTATAAGCATTTTTCGGTGCCTAACCATTTTGACTCTCCGGAGCTCCACCTGGCACTCATCAGATTCTGCCTTAAAATATTGTTTTGTTCAGAGGTTTCTTAAGCATTCCGGCATAATAATTCATCATTATGTCGCCAACCGTATTCATTTTAATGAATAGGTTGGCGTGGCAAGCCGTAGCCGCTCACATGCAGATTCTATATTATTTCTATTTAACAATTAATAATATAAAATCTGCATGTAAGCGGCAAGGCTGCCCCCCAAAATCAAGACGAATGTATTTGATGTTCATTCAACATATTGAAAGAAGCATTTTTCAAAGCCTGATATAAATATAATATATCAGGTGAATTTATCAGTGCCGCTTCATGAAGAGCGATTGTCTGCATATCATGCCGCTTAACCGGACCAGTTAAGGCATCAGCAAAAGATGTAGATTCGCAGGAATTCACACATTGCAAACACATAGTTCTGACAACAGATGCAGCCTTATCATGTTCAAATCCACACTCCTCAAACAATCTGGCAGCCACATCCAAAATTGCCAAAGGGTAATTTGAAGCGAACACAGCAGCAGCGTGGTATAGAGCTTTTTTATCAGAATTGATTTCGACGACGACGCCGCCAATTCTGGAAACAAGCCTATGAGCGAGTTCTACTGCTTCCACATCACCATCAACAGCATGAACGACGTTGCGGTAAGCCAGAGCACAATCCGCATCGCACACCAACTTTAAGGGACAGGCCCTCAATGGATGAAAAGCCGCACAGAAGCAATGCTCCAGTTCAGCTTTAACAGCGCGATAATCCATAACGCCGCTGGTGTGCAGAATATACGTTTTCGAGGAGACAAGATTCGATATTTCACTGGCAACAGCCGAAATGCAAGCATCGGACACTGTAATCCAAATCAATTCAACATGTCTAAAATCAGCGCACTCATAATTTTGGTAGCAAGGAACACTGAATATATCTTGAAAATCCTGACAAGCGGCCCCAGAGCGATCGATCCCCCAAAGAATAACATCACCGAATTGCCGGGCAATACGAGCTTGTGTAACGCCCATACGCCCAAGGCCAATGATTGCGATATTCATTCACGACTCCGAACAAAAAAAAACGGCACCTTACGGTGCCGTTATTTTAACAAAATCTCGATTTAGTGACCGGTACGGGAAACTGTAAAGTCAGTCCAATAACCGAAACCATGAGAATGGCCGACTTTAAGGATATGTTTTGCAGAAGTGATATAGTAGTCACCTTCACATTCCTGGCCGACATCGATGATTTTAACTTTCTTACCAACAGCCATTTTGTTGCAGCCTTCGCAACGCCCACGGCCGGTCAAATAATTACCTGCACGTTCGTTCAGAATGGACTGAGCGAGTTTTTCAGCTTCTTCCTGGCTATAAACAGGCTGATCGCTGATTTGAATTGTCGTATCAGGATTATTTTTAGCAGCAGCATCGCCAGCATTTGTAGCATCTTTTCCGCCCATGGTATCGCCATCGATTGTTTCAGCAGTACCAATGATAGGCTTGGCAGTTTTAGGATCATAGGAACGCACGACAACTTTTTTGACGACATTCATCGTTGAAGTGTCGAAATTACATCGCTGCAGAATGTAGCAATCGCCTTCTTTCGTACCATTCCAACTCAAAACGATTCCGCCATCTTCTGTACGTTTTGGTTTTTTGAAGACAAGTCGTTTTTCTTCGACTTTAACTTCAAAGCCAATGCGTTTGGCGCGTTCGAAGAGGAATGAGAGGTTATTTTCGTTATTCTGAACGACGTAAGGCTGAACGATACCGGAGTCTTCGACATCCGGCTGAAGTCCACATTCGTTTGCGATCAGAGAAGCGATATCAGAATCTTTAATGGATTCCCAGGAGCGACGTTTACGGCCGCGAGTGAGAGCCTGAAGGCCATCAAACCCCGTGACGACATAAACCTTACGCTGATATTCCTTACGAATGGTTTTAACACCAGTAACAATGCCTTCAATGAGTTTCTTGGTATCACTATTAGAGAAACCAAGTTCAATCACGCACTGCATACCTTCTTTGACTGATTTCTGACCATTAGAAAAGCATCCATCACGATCATCAAGCTGAATCATGAAAGAGCTTGCTCCATCAGAAACCTGCTCGACTTCAATCTCATTGACTCTTGTCTTAAGGTCTCCAGAGAACTCAAGTGTTCCAATGGAAAGCTTAAATTCAGGAGTTTTTATACTAGGCATAATATACCTCCCTAAAAGATTGGTAATGAATACTACTCTTCTTCGCTCTTATCATCGACGTTTGTAACGATTTCAAGGGGATCTGGCCAGGTTGATTTATCTTCGAATTTTCCGCCACCCTTTTCAACAGCTTCTTTGAACCCATTAATAGAAGTAGCCTGACCATAAGTGTATGATTTAGGATCATTAATGGTGTAAATTTCAGAGAGCGAACCGTCAGCATTCATAACGGTAACTTTTGTATTGATGCTGTCGGCCTGTTTCATCGTCACGGAGACCTTAGCGCGGCAAGGAATTCCGTCATTTGTAAACATGGTATATGTCGCCTGAGCACTTTCCACGACGCCACAGAAATTGCCGACGCCAATGGGATCAGCGTCTGACCAGACGAGCTGAACTCTAGGAGGACGTTTAGCGGTTTCGCCATCGATCTTCTGAATTTCGCAGAGATGGACCAGACTTTTAACCCAAGGACGAACATCTTTATTTTCGTCTTCGTATTTATCCAGCATGAACTCAATGTTCAAGCTAATAGCCTGACCGGCGGTAAAAGCAAGGGCAGGATAATCAGTTTCGCAACCGACATTATCGTCAGACCAGCCGGCGCTCTTTGTAAAACTCAATTCTTTCGGATTGAATTTTGTCGAAATGCTAGCGTGCTTAGCATCTCCTTCGAGCGGAACAATCGTTACTTTCTGGAAAGAAGTATTAACTAATTCGAGTTTAGATGATGTACTCATTATTCTGACCTCCTACGCTGATGCTCTTCATTGAGACTTTCTTCTATCTTATGGAAAACTTCTTCAGCAATAAACTGCAGATCCTCGTCCTTAATGGAAGAACTTGTGAATGCGTTACTGCCGGAATTACTTGCATTGGCTGATGCTTTTGGTGTGGTTGAACCTTCATCACCGCTACTGAACAACGGTGTTGCGCCTGAAGCCTGATCCTGAAGAAGATTCGGGCTTACATACTGCTTATTAGCAAAGCGCTGAACACCCTGAACCGGTGTTGCTCCAATCTTTGCCAGTGCATCGCGAAGTTCTTTTGCTTCAGCAGCTCTGGCAGCACGTGTATCTTTCTGACGCCACTTTGGCAAACCTTTATTGCCGAGCTGCCCTTCGGCAGGAAGTGCCTCAAGCAGAACGCGAACCGTTTCATCTGTTGAGAAGACACCGACATTACGCTCGCTGAGATTTTCGACATAGTCAAGCATATTATCGATGCGCCCCAGCAACTGATGAGCATTATCAGATGATGCCTCAGTTCCGCGTACATGTGTTGATGAAACATGTGAAGAAAGCTGATTAGAAACCCAAGCGAAATCACTGCTGTTTGTGACCTCAGATGAAACCTGACGTTCACGGCTGGCGACCATCTCATCCGCAAACTGATTGCTGGATTCTGACGAGTTTGCAGCCTGAGCCGAGATTCTGATGCCGGCTGATTTGGCATCATCAGTTCTAACTGCGGAAGAAATCTGAGGTTTCTGGTTAAGTCCCATCACTTTCGTAAAGCTCTGGGTATTGAACCCTAAATCACTGTGCGCACTCAGTTCACCTGATCGAGCCATTGTATCGATATAGGCATTACGCAATGTCTTCAATGAACGTTTTTCACCTGCATTCGAAAGCATCGAAGCATAACCAGCAAATAATGAATTACTTGCATCAAACATTGAAGGTGCATTTGCAACTGTTGATGACATCGAGGGTTTGGCAACCATATGAACGAAATCATTGGCTGTCATCTCGAAATCAACGCCTCCAACTGTCATACGGAACTTATCGTTGGTATTATCAAACGCAGCTCCAGAGACCTGAATTCCTAACCGTCCAAGGATGGACTGAACAGCATCATGTGCTTCAGCCGATGCATTATTCTGAACATCCTGGGCATTCACACCCGCTGTCACAGGTACAAACTCATCAACACCTGAAATCAGGGAGCCTGCATTTCCGTTTGCAACAGAGACTTTTGCCTGAACCGCAGAGCTACTGTTTTCAACCTGCGAAGCCGGCATATAGGCCTCACCAATGTGCTGACGCAACTGGTAGCTCGGGGGTTGTGCTTTATTCTGGTTCGTAGCAAATGAAACTTTGACATGTGAACCATCGCTTGCCACGACATACGGTGTAATGGATGAAACATCCATTCCGCGTTTGGAGGCATTGCTCAACGCATCCGCAAGGGCTTTGACACTTTCTGTCCGGCCGCCAATCATATCAGCTGTGTGAAGTTCAATTGCTTTGCGTGATCCCAAAATCGTCTCAAGACTGCCGACAGTACTATTTGAAGGATACTGCTGACTTTGTGCATTCTGGCGAATCCATTCCATACCTTCGGGAACGACATCGTCATATCCGAGCACCACTTCCGAGTGGGAAAGTTCTGCAAAGTTGCCTGACTGAGTAAAGTCTTTCGCTCCAAATTCGGACTTAATCGTTGCGGATTCAGGTTTAATTGTCGAAAGCATATGTTCGAGTCTGCTTTCTGTCATACCTGCCGTCCAACGGCTGCCATCAGACATCTGAGCACTCAAATCGTCACGCAATTTAGCATAAGACTTAAGCGTGCTGCCCAATGCAGACAGATACTGACGGTTAATACGAACATCATCGAGCTTAACAGAGTTACTTGTCGAAATACCCCTCTCTGAGACTTGAAGCGATGTGCGAAGACGGCTCGAAACCTTAAGGGTATTTTCGATAAGCTGAACCTGTTTGGATACTGAATCCAGATGTTTCTGGCTTCTCTGAACGGCATCAACCGTACGCTGAAGTTCCGAGCTTGCGGCTGCATCCAGATGCGGCACCAAAGCTTTCTGAGCAGAAATCAGTGATTCAATAGTCGAAGCATTCGAAATTTCAGAAACGAGGTGTGCATATTCAGGTGAGACTTTCTGACTGGAGACAAATGCTCTCATCTGCTCCTGTGCCTGAGCTTTAGCACTCATCAGAGCTTTCTGAATCTGCTGAACAGCCTTTATGCTGCTGTTATCAGCCACAAACTTAGTCGTGACAGATTCAGCATTTTCTGATTTTTCTTCGTTTGCAGAAACATACGTTCCAATTGCTTCTGAAGTCAGTTCATCATAACCGTTGGTAACAATCCCGGCTGCTGTCAGCTCTGCAAAATCATCCAAACGAGCACAGATGGATTCAATCACGGATGTGGCCTTGGCACTATCCGCCGAAGTATCAGCATGTCCTGTTGAAAGAAGCTGACGAATATCAGAAACAAACGTTTCAACGCCTGTTCCGGCAATACCGCTCTTCGTAACTTCACGGACAAGATTGTCGATTGAATTCTCAATTCTGGACGCCAAACCACCAAGAATTCTGGAGGCACCAAAATGCGCAAGAACTTCTGACATTTCATGATTGGTGTTAGAAATGAGAGAAGATGCCTTTGACAGCTCGCCATCATGCAGTTTCGACGATGATTTAACAACAGATTCCACCAGTGACTGAGGAACAATGCCAGCTTTTCCAAGTTCGACGACACTCTCATTCACATCGCGAAGCAGAACGCGATCAATATCATCTGAAACCCCCTGCAGACGAACAAATCTGTCAGCTGCACGATTCCAGCGAACTGTTGCTGCCGTTTCGCCATCCGTAAGAACACGGGAATTCACGGCCGAACTGAAATCCGAAAGACGTTCACTCAGTGTCGCAAATGCACGTTTAAATTCTGCTGCATTTTCAACACTACCGCCAACAGAAGTCATCGTCATTGCACGCGATGAAACGAGCGAATCCATGCTGCGTTTCTCATTATTCGCAAGAAGACGTTCCATACGGCTTGCAATTGCAGAGGCATCATTAGAAATCTCACTCATTAAAACACGGCGAGCATAAGAACTTCCGGCAGCTCTGAGGCCTTCAGCATGTTCTCGGCTGACTGCACCGCATTTTTCCAAGCCATCCAGTGCACTGAGCATTTCCCGTACAGCACTCATGTCATTCTGAACGCGCGTCCCAATCTTCTGAATCGACTGACTCCAACGTTGTGTCAGCCCTGCAACTTCATCACTATTGGCACTATCAGATGACGCCAGCTCAGATGACACCAGCATTGCCTTATCTGCAATATGAGAGGCAAAGGACTGGCGCGAATTTTCTGTAAAAATACGCCCAATTGTACTCTCACCAACAGAATACCCGCTGGTTTCAATTGCTTTTTTCAATGTCTGGCTCAGTTTAGCAGCAATTTCCGCTGATCTTTCTTCAGCGTCCACAGACTGAACTTTCTTCAGCTCCTGAACCATTGCCTTTTTGGCAGACTGAGGAATCGCCTGAAGCATTGCAGGAGTAATCCCTGTTTTCTTCAGAGCTGCAACGCGGCTTCTCACCACATTCGCATTAGCGGCAACACCATTGCGTTTCGATGCCTGAACATTCGAAACAGCCTGACTCGATTTAAAAGCTTCAGCTTCTTCGTCATCCTCATCAAACAGCATCAGCAACGCAGCATCAAGCCAGTACTGCCATTCACCCAAATCTGTCGCACTTTTGGGTCCGTTAAGACCTGACATCCCGTTGCACAGATGCTCCGCAAAATCAGAACTCTGTGTTCCAAGACGTTCAACATCAATTTTCGGCATCACACTCGACACACCGCCTAAAAGGCGAGCGGCAAATGTGTCTGCCCTGTCTATTACTTCAAAGGACTGTTCAGAGACGCCGTCCAGTGAATCAAGCCCAAGCGTCGCCAGGGTGACTCTTCGGAACAGGCTTCCCATCGTTCCGTCGTCTATTGTCAGATGCCTATCGTTTGACATCGCTCATCTCCACTTGCTGTGTCCGTTGCCGGAGCCTCTTTTTACGTACTGGACTCACTGTCAGCCAGCCACACTATCAGAACCTTACCTGGCATCACCCATTAGATTTGTTCTATGGTCAGACCTTCATGCGCAAGTTCTAATGATTCCGTCGCTATCGCATCCTGCATTACATTAAGCGAGGGACCATCCCATTTGACAGGGAATGCATTCACAAATTTGTATTTGTGTACCACCTCACCGGCATCATCCAATATCGAAATATAGCCAGTCATCCTCTTAAGCGGACCACCAGTATGATTCACAAATGAGCTAATCCAGTAAAACATCTGCGCATCACACAGACCGCGTTTCAACACAATATTCGAATACGATGCATTGCCAATAAGCTTATGGGTCGTATTATTCACGCCGCCTTCCACCACATCGGTCACATTCAGCTGTACTGAAAGACCACTCACTTCCTGGAAACAAGCCAAGCTCATCAAACCGCCATCGGCAATCTGCAGCTCAACTTTAAACCCAAACGATCCAAAAGGCACTCCGCTCATATTTTCCTCCAGATTGACATGATGTTTCTTGACATCACATTTTTCATTAAAGCTGGGTATCCATGCCCAAATCTTCATCAGAGCATTATCCCTTGCAATTCGAAATCCAACCTATCCTAAAAATTCCCCCATCAAGAATGTCGCATGCCTGCTCATCTTGCTCGCTTTCTGTCACCCTCTCACCCTGGCCATTTCTGTCACAGGGGGATTTTATCCCCACCAGACACACCTTACAATACCCCACCTACACCACTTCTACCCCCCAGGTCTGTGCTGACTTATACCCCAACACTCTGCTCTTCAAGCTTATGCTCAAAACTAATAACCAGGTATTCCATTGGTTTGCCCAACGCCAGCCCCACATCGATGGTCAGATGCCCCTGCTCTCCATCTTCCGCCTGATTATTCGTCTCGTCACAGGTCACAAAAAATGCATCGTCCTGAACTTTGCCCGGGAAATAACCCGCCGCCCAAAGCTTGCCCAGAAAATCCACCAGCATGTCACGTACTCTGTCACGAAGATCCTTGCCATTTATCTCAAACACTACCCACTGGGTGTTCTCATAAATAGCTCTTCGAACCGCGTTAAACACTCGCCGACTCATCAGATAACGCCACGCCGACTCATTCGTCAAGGCTCGAACACCCCAGGCCCGGATTCCGCGTTGCGGCGATAATCTCAGACAGTTCACCCCCTTGTCATTCATCTCCGTGAGCTGTCCCTCATGCATGCTGACACTCAGACCAACTATCCCCTCAATGGGAATATTTGCCGGCGCACGAAATACACCTTCCGTCTTGTCACACTTTGCATATACCCCCGCCATAAACCCACATGGCGGAACTGCAGCTCGCTCCCCATTATCCATAACCATTTCCACCCACGGATAATACAATGCTGCAAATGAAGTCTCAAACTTCGTGCGATAGTCATAAACCTGTTCAAACTTGATATCCCTTGGCAAATCCAGTATCGCAAACCGATCACCCATCCTCTCGCAATGATTCACCATCGCCAGCTGAATACCAAGCATGTCGTGATAACCATGAAATGCCTCACAGTTATCCAGAAAATACTGTAAATCCGGTATGCAAAGAAGATCGATCTCTTCATTCGATTCAAGCGTACCTAAACCATATCGCGCATTCGGACCATTGTTGTAGCCGATAATGTCTTCAGGTGTAATTCCTTCCAGTCCATCACGCCCACCCCGAAGCTGTATTTCCCCTGTCTCCTCCGGATAATGTACATACTCTCCATCCGAAAGAATATTCACCCGGATGAGCTCCGACTCCTGCGCAACTACGCGCGAAACATTTCTCGCCGACCACTTCCCAAGCGACAGGTTCTTAAAACGCTCCACACGTTTTCGCTCTTTCACAACAAGGTTGAAATCCACACTGTCAACATACGTCGGTGCCGCTGATCTAAATCCACAATCCAACGGCTCACGCCAATAGACTTCATTCCCTCTTACTCGCTCTACCGTCACAAACTTTTCATGCTCGCCGTCTGAAATGCGGAGCATCATCCCACGCTCAATGCCTCGCGTCGACTGAACATTCAGCATCCGCGCGCCTTCCAGCAAATCAAGCGTAATAAACGAATGAACTCTCGGCTCCTCCGGGTAGGAAACCTCTATGCTCAGCTGATTGCCCCAGCTTCCTTCACTCGATGCATAGACTTCCAGCGTCGGATACCCTGAACGATCAAGCAGCTCATACCTCGCCATCCTCGCCAGCTCGGCTTTCCCATTGCGAAAAACATGCGCAACTCGAATCACGTGACAGCGAGTACCTCCATTCATAAAAAAGCCCCAGATACTCGCGTAAAGATAACTCCCCTTTACTGGCTCACCGAAGAAACGCAGAAATTGCTGCACACTCTGGATCACCACCGGTTCATTCAATGGTCCTCGACTGGCAACCCCTATAAATGCTGGAACGCCCGTTTCACCCAGTGAAACTCCACGCTCTATCTTCGGATTATCTTCAAAATAGACACCCGGCAGTCTGTTTTTCGCCATCTTTACCTCGATATCACGCTAATTTTTTACATTCCCATACTACACGGGAATTACCAATCCGACAGCAACGCAGCTCTCTCTCCAAAATGAACTTTCAGTCACCTTCTGCACATTTCTCTTTTCCCTGAAGACCCTCACGGGCCTTCAGGTCACTTTGCTTACAAATGTGCAAGCTCTAGCCTCCACGACTTTCATTGATCTCTTTGTTGATCTCTGAAATCTCGCGTATCCAGATCTGGCGTTCCTTATGCTCCATGTTGAGGATGTCGTCTATCGCCCAATTGAAGTGATAAGCGATATACGCTACCTCCTGATATAGCTTATCCAGGGGGTAGCTTAATACCCCCCCAGGCCTGTCCCCATGTCCACTTCAAATTCATGCTTGCATGCAGGACATGTCACTTTAATTGATGCACTGCCTTCCTCATTGATCTTGCGATAAAATTCCTGAAGATACGCAAGATCCGAACTGAAAAGCTCCTCAATAATGTTCGGCGTAATCATGCGAAGTGATCCGAGTTTCGTTATAACACGACTCAGAAGAATGATGACGAGATAGGCACGGTTCGCCTGAACACGATAATCCTGAAGAGGGGCTATTTCATCTTTTGCCGTCGCAAGACGCATCACGCCTTCTCGATGAAGATTGCCATCCTTGTCCACGTAACCTTTTGGAAGTGTAAACTGAAACTCAGTCTGAAATGCCATTGCCTTACCCTACAGTAAATCCCCGCACAGCAGAGAATGTGTTCACAAACGGGTCTGATGACCCAAAACCATACGTTTTACTCTATAACGAGTCGCGCCTGATGTCCATATAAGGAAATCAAAAACGAACCCCATAATCCTTTATTTTTATCAAACTCACAAGTTTCCTTCAATAGCAGCATTGCACATTCTGTGCAATCCTGCACCGGCCTATCCTGACGGATACGCCCGGTTTGCGTCGCTATCGGCTTCGCCAATACGCGACGCTTTTCTTTTCTCACCCATCAACATAGCCATTTAGTTCTGCAATTGCATCCGCCTGCTTTCGCGCCTTATCATCCCCTCGAACAACCCCGCACAGACGATAATATGACATCGCTCTATGCGACATAAACGCCTCACAAATATGCGATTCCAGACGCTCCAAAAGCTCTTCTGCCGTCTGACTGTTCCCCGATTTCCACGCAATCTTTGCTAACGAAATTCCCAGATCAATAAAAGCCTCTTCATGATGATGACTCTCATACCGCGCAAGATCTTTCAGCAACTGCTCAAACGCCTGCTGCTCGTTGTCATCAAGCCTCCCATCTGATGCAGCCAGGGACGCTTCCAACTGCGCCCGAATCATTAATGCTCCCGCCTGACGAGCCGATACATCATCCACATGATCCACAAATGCCTCACAGGCATCCTTCCCGTCTTCCGCCGCCTGCATCCAATTCCCCTGCGCCAGATGAATCTGACCTCGCAAGGCAAGAGCCCTCGTCGCAAACGGTATCAGCTGCGTAAATGCTGCCGTTTGAGCAATATGAAGCAGGCTCTCAAAGGTCGCTTCCAAATGACCTCGCTCTATCTCCAGGGCCGCCTGCGTCAACGCAGCTGCAAGCAGTAGCTGAACATCCGTATTATCTGCTTCATTGCTTATTTCCGAAAAAATGCGTCCCGCATCATCCGGATCCATCCCAGGCTTGCCCATTTCCACTGCCCACTGAAACTTCGTCAACGCTATCGCCTGACGCATCGGAACCTGCTCCGGAAAGACATTTATCGCATCAATATGCTCTAGTGCCTCTCTATATTCTCCATGATTCCACATTGCCTGCGAATACTCAAGTTCCACCATCGCCAGCTGTTCCGAACGGGCTAATCCATCCCGAACTGCTTTGCGAACCTCCTGCTCTATCTTTTTCATCCGCATACAGGACGAATCTGCATCACCGGAACGCATGTCAAGCCTCGCCAAAAGCAGTTCCTGCAACCATAACTCTTCCAAATCCTTCGTATGCGCATTTTGTGCTGCTTCCAACGCATCACACGCTCGCTGACCATCACCAACGGTATTGTACAGCTCGCAGAGCTGACGATTTCCAACTGCCGTAATCTCTCTCAAATCATCACTAACAACCCCGGCGCCCTTCACGGCATTCATCGCTCGCGACAAATAATCAATCGATTCTACGTAATGACACATTTTTAGTTCCAACGAACTCAAATGCATCAGCAGCTCAAGCGTCTGACGCCCAAGGCAGCCATTGACCGCATGCGTCAATGCATCTTCAAGAAGCTCACATGCCCGCGTCCACTGCCCAGCATCGATATACAGCTGTGCATGAATTCTCCCTGCCTGCACAGTCCTCGCTATATCACCAAGCCGCAGTGCCTCCTCACCATAATGGACCGCTGCCTGCTCAATCTCATTCCGATCGCGTTTCAGTCCCTGAAGTGCCCTGATCTTCCACACAAGTGATGTTAAATAAATGACAGAACTCTCACCTTTTGAGTCCTTATTAATCTCAAGCTCGCCACACCCGGACAACACTTCTTCATACTTTTTGGCCTGCAAATCATTCTGCACTTGTTCTGCAAGCAAACGTATCCGGGAATCAGGTTTGCTGTCTGATGTGCGCTTTCGAGTCATGGATTTTATTGGTCTTTGTGACATGCCTTTACTCTCAATATGGAAAAAGCCGGAATATCGCCTTCATCAGGCATGGTGACTGTAGTCGCCTAACATTAAGACTGCTGTCTTTTAATTTGACTGTTCATTGAATTCCACACTTTTTATGTTTTTCTTTGGTGTTTACCGTTTAATGGCTTCAACAATTCCAATCGCACATGCCTTCCTCCAAAACATGAATAACCTAACATTTCCGGGCTATTTGGATTCATTCACTCATATGATTGCCTAAACATTGAAAAAAATTAAAAAAATCGACACCTCAGGTGTCACAATTTTATTTTGAGGTAATCATTATAAGTGAAAGACATATCGTCTTTCCTTTTTTGGGAGAAAATGATGCCTCAGAGAGCTTCACCGTAAAAATCATACTGGTGCCCATCCGATTTTGCCATCTGGTGCATACGTACATCTGATGAAACTCCGGGGCTGGAACCAAAAACATAACGTATTTTCCATGCACATTCCCGTTCTGACGAGAACTGTTTGTGTTCATGATGATACGGCGTCACTGCGGACAAATACATCGTCCCTGTGCTTGAGCAGCTTTTTTGCAAAAAATTCAAAAGCCGCTTAGCATTTGTGTATTTTCTGCATACTCGCCTAAATTCTGGCGGGCGTGACGGTGGGTGGGGGAGAGAGAGTCCCGAATGGATATGAGGGACGAATTATGGCTTTTTACAGGGCATGACGGTGGGGCCGAGAATTTCGCAATCCAGCGAATGGCGAAATTCGCAGAGCTTGTCAAGCAGATGAAATGAATGAGTTGGAGAGCCGACAGGCTCGGGAAAGGAAATTCATTTCATATTGTGAACAGAGGAAGGGGGAGAGAGTTCCGAATGGATATGAGGGACGGATTGTATTTTTTTGAGGGGTTTGGTGCCTGAAATGTGTGAATTAGAGCCGTATTAGTGACGAATGGGAAAGATTATTATTGCAATAACCGGATTGTGGTGTCTGTCTTGGGCAAGATTGGCTGAAGTAGGGATGTTTGATGAATGATGCAGGATTGGCCAAAAAAAGAGCGCTGTGTATTGCCGGAATGGCAATAGCAGCGCCCCGCAGGGCGTATTGCGAAGCAATAGCCTGCGCTAAATAATAAAGAAGATTAAGAATCAGAATCTCGGTGATTTGACGAATTCTGAATATTTTGGAGCAGCTTGGTCAGTTCTGCGATTTGAGTTTTAAGGTTTTCGATGGTTTGTGTTTGAGATTCTATGGATTCGAGGCAATTCAGTTTTGTTTCGATTTTGTCGAGTTGGTCTTTGACGTCATCATTGTTATCGCTGACCATGGCATCGACAAAGATAGAGTTGATGAGGGACATTCCGATAATGCCGCCTATGAAGAGAAGGATGCAAAAATAGATGCGAATAATGTGTTCCCAGATGGCGCCATTCATATTTTGAGCGACGGCATCTGGGATGTCGTACCATCCTTCGATGGTGAATAGTCTAAAAGTGGAATAAATGCCGTCGAGAGGAGTGCCAAAGTATTCAGGTGCGGCCTCACCGAAGAGTGAGCATCCGATGAGTGCGAAGATAACAATAATGAGAAGGAGTCCCAGGATAACGGCATTGGACTGTTTCATGGCGAGCATGAAGTTGTTGGCGATTGTTGGAAAGCTTGGGAAGAGGTGGATGAGTCTGAAGAAGCGAAAGACACGGAATGTTCGAAGCGCCATGAGGAAAGAGATGTCCGTAATGAGTTCAGGATAGAAGAGAGCCAAGACAGAGGGCAGAGAGAGGATGACGAGTGTTCCATCCATGGCATTAAGGCCTGATTTCCAGTAGTTTTTGAACCCGAGATGATAGTGTTTGAGGCACATTTCGATGATAAAGACAAATGTGCAGACGAGATCGAGAATGGAGATGAATAAGAGATTAATGTCATACTGCTGAATAAAGATGATGACTGCATTGATGAGAATGACAGACATGATAAATTTATCAGACAGAAACAGACGGCAGATTGGGTTATTAGCAGGTCTTATTAGGGAATTTGTAGAATTATTGTTCAAGGTGAGCTCCATGAAGGGGGAGAAATGAAAAACAAGAAATGATTAACGCAGAGGGTAATAAAATACAATGTATGAATAAACGAAGAGAATGCATGTAGTTGTAAAGGTTACATGGCATAAGGAATAAAAGGATTTTTTAACACACTGAGTGGACAAAAGAGGTCAATATGCATTAAAAAGGGAAAGGAAAGTTTCCTTTTGCGCGAACTTTAGAGAAGGAGAGATGTCCTTGGTAAAGTTAGTTTACAGCGATGCGAATGGCTGGGAGAAATTTGTAGAGCTCAACGAAATTAATAACGTTGTGATGATTGGTCGAAATCCAGAATGTGCGGTATCGACGAATAATGCATCGGTTTCGCGAGTGCATGCGATGGTAACCTGGCGTGATGGGAAGCTTTTTGTATCGGATCCGCCGAACAGTCGTCCGACGAATGGTACGAAAGTGGACGGGATGCGGTTACAGGCGGGCGAAGTTCTGGAGTTATTTATTGGCAGTGAGCTTGTCTGTGGAAATTATTCGATCAAAGTTGTATCGGATGGTGTTGGAGAATCTGTACCGAGGATGGGAGAGCAGGCTCCAAACATGTCAGGGGCGCCGAGTCCGCAGATGTATCAGCAAGGCGGGTACAACAATGCTCGGTCGAATTATGGGATGGTGTCAAATCCCCCAGTGCGTCAGAATTATGCGCCAGATAATCGCAATAATGGGAATCGCATGCCGATGCAGCAGCCGCAGCAGCCTGTTTCGATGCCGCAGCCGGTTGTGATGTCGCAGCCGGTGCAGGTATCGCAGCCGGTTGTGATGCCGCAGCAAGCTGCGCAGCCTGTGATATCGCAGGTATCGTCTGTGGTTGACAATGGGCGCAACAAGAGACAGCGTGCGCCGTATACGCCAGCGCATTCACAGATAAACAGCGGTAATATGCCGATTCCGGATGATGTTCTTCGACTTCAGGAAGAGAATGCCCAGTTACGTCGGGAGCTTGATGAGGCTCATTCAGGAAGTTCCTCGACGGACGATTCGGTTCGCGAGCTTCAGGAGAAGCTGGATGAGCGTGATCAGATTTTATCGGATTATGAACGTCGAGATGAATATCATGAGACGGTAGAAGCGAGTTTGAAGGAGATGATTGACAAGCTGAAGGATCAGCTGGATCATCAGAAAGAGCAGTATCAGGAGTGTCGTCGTGATTTGGTGACAGCGCAGGATGAAGCGGAATCTCTTCAGATGGAGCTGACGACGCTGAAAGAGAACCTGGAATCGAAGGGGATGGCGACGTCTAATGCGGAGATGGCGATAGCAGATTTGAAAGTTCAGTTATCGCAGAAGAATCGTCAGCTTGCGGATTTGCAGCGTGAATTGGATTTGGCGCAGTATTCATACAAGGAAGAGCAGGAGAATGTTGCTCGTCTGAAAGAGAATGTTGATACGTTGAATGAAGCGTTGTCTGAGAGCCAGCGTCGAAATGCCGATATGGAAAAAGTTGTTGAGCAGCATGAAGTGATGTTCAGCGAACTGAAAGGTAATTTGAATGATCGTGCGCGAGAAATCCGTCAGTTGCAGGATTCGTTGCGAGCCAAAGGTGGAAGTGATAGTGCGGCATTAATGCAGGAGATGTCGCAGTTGCGAGACACACTGAACCGCAAGAGTGGAGAACTTGAACTAATACAGAAGCAGTTAAAGAATGCAGAAGAAGCGGCGTCATCGAATGCAGTATCGCAGAAAGAAGTTGAATCGCTTCGAGAGCGCATAAGAGAACTTGAGTCGGCAGCTGGCAAAGAGAGTGTTGAGGCGGGGGGGCAGATAACATCACTTCGCAGACAGCTTGAAGAGCTGAGTGCAGAAAATGAGTCATTGAGGAAAGCAGGGGGGGAAGGTGGAGGTATTGATAACGAGCTTCTCGAACGCATTCGCGGGCTGTATTCCGATATGAATGATGTCGTGAGTCAGTGGCGAGAAGATCTTGAGATGTTAGATTCAAGCATCACGGATCTCCAGCGAGTATTTGTGGCGTATGTGAAGATTGATGTATCTAAACTGATAGCGCCAGATAAGGCAAGACTCGAAAAAGTATTAAAAGATTATGATCCGAAGATCATCTTTGAGGATATAGGTAATTCGCTGGATGCGGGCCAGAATTCGCTCATGGAGATCAAGGAAAAACTCAAGGATTTACGAGGTGCACTTCAAATGTAAAGTTGGAGTGGATCGATTTTATTACCAGTTACCCGGGAGCAGCTGAACAATGGAAGGAATTCGAGCGAACGTTTCTTCAGAAGAGGAGATAGAGTATTTAATTCGTGCGAGGTATCCGCTTTTGTATGTGACGAGTACAGAAGAAGAGCGAGTGGAGAAAAACCTTCGCATCATCTGTGAGCGTCGTAATCGTCGGTTTGTAACCTGGTCCTGCACAGAAGGATTCCAGGGCGGCGATGGGGATACATTTAATGATATTAGAGATCCTCAAAGAGCGATGGAGCATATCTTCCGTTATGAGAATGATGCGCTTTTCTGCATGAGAGATTTTCATCCTTATCTTTCAGATCCGCAGGTTACTCGGCGTCTTCGCGATTTGAGTCGTGAATTTAAGACAAGCAGATATAAGAAGCATGTTCTTCTTCTGAGCCCGACATTCAAACTGCCGGCAGAGCTTGAAAAAGAAGTGAGCGTAATCGACTACGATCTTCCAAATCGTACAGTCATTAATGAACTGGTGCTTCAGGTTCTGAAGAGCGTTCCAGATGAATTGTGTCAGCAGGTTCGAAATGATCCATTCTTCAGAGAAAAAGTGGTGGAAGCAGCACTTGGTTTGACGGCAGTTGAAGCTTCAAACGTTTTCTCGAAATCGCTCATTATCAAGAAAGATTTTGATATTGAAACAATCGTTGATGAGAAGAAAAATCTCATTCGTAAGAATGGTCTTTTGGAATTCTATCAGTCCGATTTGAAGCTCCGTGACATCGGTGGTCTCGAAATTCTGAAGAGCTGGTTGAAAACGCGTAACCTTGCATTCAGTTCGAAAGCACGTGAGTTCGGTCTTCCACTTCCGAAGGGAATTCTTCTTCTCGGACTTCCAGGTTGTGGAAAATCTCTGACGGCAAAATCTGTTGGTGCACTTTGGAAGATGCCGCTTCTTCGTCTGGATGTTGGTAAGGTATTTTCGTCACTCGTCGGTTCATCTGAAGAGAATATGCGTAAAGCCATTGCGACCGCAGAAGCTGTTGCCCCTTGCATTCTTTGGATGGATGAGTTGGAAAAAGGTTTCTCCGGAACAAAATCATCCGGATCGACGGATGGCGGTACGGGAGCACGTGTTTTCGGTTCGTTCATTACATGGTTGCAGGAGAAAACGAGCCCGGTATTCGTCATTGCAACGGCAAATGACGTTTCAATGCTTCCGCCGGAACTTCTTCGTAAAGGTCGTTTCGACGAAATCTTCTTTGTCGATCTTCCGAGTCCGGCAGAACGTAAGACGATTATCGAAATTCACATCATTAAGAAGAATCGTAAGGTTGCTGACTTTGATATTCCGAGAATCGTTGCTGCAACGCAGGGATTTTCGGGTTCAGAAATTGAACAGGCGATTGTATCCGCATTGTTTGATGCCTACGAAGCGAAGAAAGATATTGACACCGACAGCGTTGTTCGCAGCTGCAACGAGATCATTCCTCTTTCGTATCAGATGAAAGAACG
>JAZRWV010000029.1:0-10797 GCA_045599925.1 Myxococcota bacterium | reverse complement strand
CTTGAAATAATGAATTCTGTCGCAAAAATACTGAATATTTTGCATACCCAGTACACGCCGCCCATTATTCATCGCGATATCAAACCGTCTAATATTTTATGCAAAATTGATAATAAGAGCCCAAAGATAGCATCACAGCTTTATCTCATCGACTTCGGTGCTGTTGCAAATCCACAAAAAAGTTTCGGCAGTTCAACCGTTGCCGGAACTTTTGGCTATATGTCTCCAGAACAGTATGTCGGGACGGTTTCCATTCAATCCGATATCTATTCTCTTGGTACAACGGCGATTCATTTGCTGACCGGTATTCCGCCATATGAAATGAAATCGGATGTCTTTAAGCTCGAATATCGGACTGAAATCAGGAAATATGCACCTGAAACTTCGTGCTATTTGTTGGAACTTCTGGACAAGATGATTGCGCCTGAAGCGGCTGATCGTCCACAAAGTGTTGGTATCATCATGCAGGCGATTAATAATATTCGCCATGGTGTTGCACCATTTACGGATGTAATGTCAGATGATGTGAATCTGACACATACGGGGAGGAGAAAGTTAAAGCAGACAACTACGGCCAAAGAACTCTTGGCAATGCAAACGGCTGAAGCTGATGGGTTGATTAGAGCATTTAGACCACATTATCATTATTTATTGGCAGAATATACATTTGAGGCAAATGGCAAGACCTGGTGTGGAGTTAATATTCAAAACGGCTTTGATATTACAAAGTTTCCATGTCAATGTGTCGTTCACTACAATCCGGAAGATCCTTCTATCAATTCCATGGTTGATTATAAACGACAATATTGAGAAGAGAATGTTATTATGGAAATACAGCAATCACAATCTCCGCATCGAGATATATCTGGTTATGATAATAGCACACCCTTCCCCAAAAAAGAGTCGCATGTTAAAACGCCGGTTGAGCTTGAGGATCGCTATGAATTTATACGCGAACTGGGGCATGGCGCCCAGGGGCGTGTCTTTCTGGCCCGAAAACGCTCAGATCATAAGCAAGTTGCCATAAAGCAGCTTCAAATCGATTCCGTATCGACCTGGAAGGAATACACGCTTTTTAAGCGTGAGGCGGATGTTCTTGCGACGATTCAGGTTAAGGGTGTGGCCTGTCTGCACGAGGCTTGTGAATATCTCGAAGCCAATCCGCCATGTTCTTATATTGTGACGGATTACATCGAAGGACAGACACTTGAGGCACTGATTAAAAATGGTTTTCGTCTGACAACTGCGCAATCTGCGGACATTATCTATCAAATTCTTGAAATTCTGGAACAATTGCACAATCACGATCCAATTGTGATTCATCGCGATATCAAGCCGGCCAATATCATGCTCACAAAGCGAGAGTTTGGGTATGATGTTCATCTCATCGACTTTGGTGCTGTAGCAAATCCACAGATTCAGAGCGGCGGTTCGACGGTTGCCGGTACTTATGGCTATATGCCGCCGGAACAGCTGACTGGGCATCCGGAGCCTGCAAGCGATATCTATGCTCTGGCAGGGGTATGTACATTTATTTTGTGTGGTGTCGAACCTTCGGATATGGAAACGGTCAACTTCCGACCACAGATTGAACCGCATTTGAAAAGTGCACCAGAAGCTATTGTATCTACGATTAAACAGATGCTTGCACCAAATGTGACTCAGCGTCTTGCTGATATTTCTGTTCTGAAGGAACGGTTTGAACAGTTCAGGCATGAACGATTTGATGTCGATACAAATCACAATGTTGAATATGGGAAAAATGATTATCTGGAAGCTCTCAAAAAAGTTGCGCTGCTTGGTGCGCATGAAAATATAGAACTTTGGCAGCACTACCAATCGAATGATAACTGCGAACTTAATGATTCAGACATTCGATTGTATGCAAAACCAATGCTTCGAAATGAATTTAAATATAATTATGAAATCTCGTTAGGCCGAGGGGTGAAGTTAGTTTTATCCCTTTTGATTTTGTTTTTTTTAGGAATAGTCACTGCAAAAATTTGTCCTGAAAACATCAAGACGCTGTTGTATTCAATCTTTGCAGCAGGAGCAGTCGTTCTATTTATAATAATTTTCATTATTTCTATTTTTGGTGCTTCTCGTTATAAAAAAGTTAAAGCCAGTCTCGATGATGAGAAGAATTCAGAAATGAATGCCCGTTATCGCAAAATACGGAAAATTCTTCTGATGAATGGTCGTAAAACACTGGCAACTGTGACCGAAATTGCTTACGAAAATCTGCCCGGAACGGACGACAAAGTGTTAAAAGTGCTTGAAAGTGCGAGCAACAGTTACAGGGTTATAAAATCCCCTTCATTTACGATTACCTATAAATTTAATCCGCCCGATGATGCGTCTCCGGATGATCTTTTTCATACCATTAAAGTTCATAAAAATCCTGAACCTTATTTGAAAGTCGGTGATACCATCCCGATTCTTTATCTCATTACAGATGTTATGGGAAAACACGTCAGCAGTATGCCGTTTCCGTTTCCGTTGGATGACTTCGAACAGGATGATGACTATATCTATATCGATGTTCTGGAAAGCTTTGGCTGAACTGGGTATGCCTTGTTTTTTCTGTACAAAACCAAAGACTAAGATTATTGTGCCAAGCTGGATTTTAGGCTAGGGCATTGAAATGACAATTCGCGTCGTTGCAAATCGATATGAACTTGAAGAGGAGATAGGCCGTGGTGGGATGGCAGTGGTCTATCGTGCTCGCGATTTGCGTCTCAATCGCCCGGTTGCTTTCAAACTGCTTCATCCATTCCTTGCCAATCAGGCTGAAAGTGCTGCGCGTTTTACCCGCGAGGCCGAAGCCATTGCCAAACTTCATCACCCCAATATTGTTGAGATTTTTGATACAGGTCAGGATGAAGAAACCGGTTCTCAGTTCCTCGTCATGGAACTCGTCGAGGGGCCTACACTGACGGTTTTCATTCATCAGCATTCAACTGTTATTCCTGAAGTCGCAGTTGCTATGGCATGCAGTCTGTGTGATGCCATTGAACATGCTCATCAGACCAACATACTTCATCGCGATATTAAACCCGAAAACATTATGTTTTCGAAAGATGGCGTGCTCAAACTCATGGACTTCGGGATTGCTCGCATTCTCGATGCAGATCGCATGACTGCATCCGGAAGCCTCATTGGTTCTCCGGCTCACATGTCACCTGAAATCATTGAAGGTCATAAATATACCTTCTCTTGTGACATCTTTTCGCTCGGAACGGTTCTTTATTTTGCGCTCACCAGTCAGCTTCCGTTTACTGGAAGCACGCCGATGGCGGTTTTCAAGAATATTCTCGATAACAACTATCCGCCACCTGGTCGTTTGAATCTTTCGATTTCGAAAAAAATTGATAAAATTGTCGCAAAATGTCTGCAAAATTCACCGAATGAACGTTATCAGACAGCTTCAGAACTTAAAGATGCACTGATCAATTCACTTACACTCGTGCATTTTGAAAACTATGCTGAGATCGTTGCTGAATATTACAAAAATCCTGAAAAATTCAACGATTCTCATATTTCTCAGATAAAGACGGTTTTAAATGATGCAGCACTAGTGGCTGTAAAAGAACATCGCGTATCATCTGCACTTGATTATCTCAATACGATTCTCGTTTATGATCCAAATAATCAGCAGGCAATTGCATTGCTAAAAAAGCTTCGCACGGGTGATCTCGTCAAAAAGCGCATAGCCATCGGCGGAATTATTCTTGGTCTTTTTGCCATTATCATTCCTTTAATGATACTTAAACCATGGGCATCTGATGATATCGCATCTGAATTTTCAGTCATTAGACATCCTGAATATCCTGCACCGCAATCTGTAGATTCAAGGGTTTCGAATTCTGCGATAGAACCGAGTGAGGAACAGCTCGCTTCGATACTGCCTATTCCTGCTGATGAACCGATTGAAATTGCCCAAAATTCGCCAGAAACACTTCAGAATGAGGACAACACTGTTGTTCCCGTACTTCCATCAGGGGATACATCTTCGACAGAAAATGAAGTCGATGCAGGGGAAAATGCCGTTACAAATCGAGATGTGGACGCCCTCCCCCAACCCCCATCTCCTATACAACCACAGCGTTCTCAAACACCCAAAAAAGCTCATAAGACGCAGGATGACCCATCAGAAGCTGAAGATTCCAAGCCAGATGTTGACAAGGAAGCTGTTCAGCCCGTGGTTTTACCTACGCCGGTCGATGAAGTTCAGCCGATTCATCTCATTCAGCCTGTATTTCCGCCAGATTCATATGCATTTATTGCTGGTAAAAGATACAATGCTGACGCAAATGGCGATATTTCTTTAAATCTTCTGCCTGGCCGCTATGCGATGACAATCACATGCAAAACGCGTTGTATCTCACAAAAAGCAGTACTGACGGTGGATGAAAGTTCTAAGGATAAAACCCAGGAAATCATTACACTGGCCTGGGCTGATGCATCTGTGACTGTCAATGCACAGGATTCCAGCTTGTATTTTGTGGCTGTAACCTTAGATGAACAGGGGAAATTCACAAAGCAGATAGATTATTTAATTGCCGGAAAGACCAAAAACTATAATGGCTTTAATCCACTTGGCAATAAACCTATTCGCCTTGAAGTCTTTGCAATTTCCAAGTCAAAACGTCTTCAGGGAATGACACATGCCATTCTTGAAAAAGAAAAATCAGCATCCACTCGCGTTGAGCTTTATCCTGGAGATAATCGCTCGATTACATTCTAAATCATTGGAATGGGACTTGTTTTATGCGCAGATAATCGTGTTGTGATACGCAAAATAGAGTTTGTGAGACTTAAAATCCGATAAAGAATTGAATCCCTAATTCGGGCATTTTTCTTTTCACAGAAAAGATGGTTTCAAACTCATCATAGAGTGGAAATCTGCAGATGAACCCCAAATAAGTGTTTCTCAAAGTTGCATCCAAATCGTCAAAGGGTTGTGCGCCGATTCCAATACCAGCTTCAATAAGCCAGATACCGGCGCGCCCAGAAACGAAATAGCTTCTTGCACTGATTTCGGCGCGAATGGTAAGAACCTGAATATATGGGTGAACATCGATAAAAGCTGCGAGTTCGAGATTCCCTAGATGAGAGGTTGACTTTTCGGTGTTGTGATATCGATAGTGAAGAGAATCTTCGAAGATTGCCATCCATCCGGCTGAAATTCGTCCGTGAATGGCAACCCATGTATTTGGAATCCAGGCAAGTCCAATTCCAGCCTGAAGTTCATGGGAAATCAGGTTTGAGGAATCTGTCTGTTCAAAAGAAGGCAGGCGAGATTCGAAAGCAACTTCGAGAACTGATGGTTGAGATGGTTCTGTTGCCAGTACAGGCAGAGGCAACCATATCAAAGCGATGAAAAGAATGGGAATGAGACTGCGAAGCTGCATGAAAACATACAAAAAAACCACCGCAAAAAGCGGTGGTATGCTCAAATCAAAATCGAAATGATTTAGAATGAAAAAATGATGGCAATCGCAATGATGACCAACAGAAGAAGCACACCGAGCATAATGATAATGCTTTTAGGCAATTTTCGAAGCGTTCTGTCTTTTTCTGGTTTAACGGGTTTGGTCACTATAGTTGCTTTATGAGCTTCAGCCTGAAGATTTTCGGCTTCTTTTGTGATTTCAGCCAGTTCTGCATAAAGTTCATTGCCATCTGCGTAACGATCGGCTGGCGTCTTTTTCATGCATTTATAGATGCATGTGAGAAGGCGTTTTGATGGATGATATTCAGGTCTGGGTTCACAAATAGGAGTTTCGGAATAAACCTGATGATGCATGACTTCCATTGGGGATTTGTCATCGAACGGGACATGTCCGGAGACAGCCTGGAAGAGCATGATACCGAGGGCATAGACGTCGCAAGCCGCAGTAATATCATCAAGGCCCATAGCCTGTTCAGGACTCATGTAGTGAGGAGTACCGAAAGCGACGCCGGTCATGGTTAATTTTTTAGAAGCGCCCTGAAGTCTGGCGAAACCGAAGTCGAGGACTTTAGCATGTTCTTCGCCACTATCATCTTTTACGATGAAGACGTTTTCGGGTTTGAGATCGCGATGGAAGATACCGTGTTTATGAGCTTCACCAAGAGCGGATGAAATTTCGCAGAAGAATCTCAACATGGTTTTGAGATCGGGAACATCCTGAGCGAGGAGATCGAAGAGGGAGTGTCCGTTGAGGAGTTCCATGGCCATGAAGAGGTTGTTGTGTTTTTCATCCGGAGCGCAACCGTAAAGTTTAACGATGTTTGGATGATCGAGCGATGCGACAACTTCGGCTTCACGGAAGAAACGATCCTTAAGAGTTTCGTCTTCCATGTACTCGCTTTTGAGTACTTTAAGGGCAACAATTTTGCCGATATATTTATTTTTCGCCCGATAGATTTTTCCCATGCCGCCTTCGCCGATGAGGGCAAGTGGGACGTACTGACCGCCAATGAGATCACCGAGCATTTCATCATTACGAGATTTTCGAAGGTCAGCAGCTTCCACATAATGCCAGTGACATTTGGGACATTCTTTACATAACTCGCCTTCGGCATGGCATACTGGACAAACAGCCATTTCTAGTTTCCTGATAAAAGTTAAAGTTTTCGATGTGTGTATACACACTGACACACATAATTTATCATACGACAGATTTGAATGATTGACAATGTTTTAGGGCATAGTTTTAAACACAATGTTCGGGGGGATTTGCGAAGCAAACAGCCCGAACGGTCTGCCGTATTTGCAAAGCAAACTGGCGGCCTCTTTCATGTCTGAATTACCAGTCTGTTGGCTGATAAAACCAATATCTGAACATATTGATATCGCGATCTGCAGTCAGACATGTCTGACGTATTTTAATGACGCTGTCATTGACGAAATAGGACGGAATAACGAATGGCCAGTTGCGCCACCGTGCGCGTCGATCGTAGCCGTCACATCGCGATACGCCAACATCCTGACCATTGGCGTTGATGAGAAGTTCGTAGTCGCCGCGAGCATAGTCCATCATGCGAATGATACACAAATGCGTATCGGGAATGACACTTGGAATCTCGAATTCTGAGTAACCGCCTTCATGGGCAACACCAGTGTCTTCTATCAAGGCCCCATCAGGGAAATATAGACGCTGTCTATTTTTCCAGATATCCCGTGACTCACAGATGCGGAATTTGTAGCGGCGTTCTGAGGCTTCTTCTGTGATGTTAAGCTCGCCCATCAGCAGCCATTCCAAATCGTCAATTTTGAATATCTGGGGCATTTCCGCAGACCAGGATTTGACAAATTCCCAGCTGGATGTGATTGGGTAAACTCTGGGAAGAATATTAACCTGACCAGGCGTATAAACACGGCGTTCATTGCCGACGAGACGAACGACATGCGCATAGGATATCGACAGCTTTTCGAGCTGAACAAGTGCCATCTGAAGCTTCTGAAGTGCTGTTTTTCCTGGCTCGTCCAGCAGCATTCGGAATGCTCTGCAGTTGTCCTGATGGCGCTTCCATTCTGGACGGGAAAGCGTATTTTCATCGATACTTTCGGTTACGCTTTCAAGAACAAGGCTGTCGAGCATCTGAAAAAATCTCAGAATGCCACCGATTGCCGATTCCTTCAGCACATTTGAGTTGAGTAGTTCCTCCATGATCTGAAAATTCTGTCCGAAAAGTGCAATTTCCGGAAGCTTGGAGTGGCCGCCGATGCGATCAAATGCACTTTTTCTGTCGTGCAGGAGCTTAATCAGGGTATTTCTTGCTTCCATATCGATAGAGCGTGTGCAGGGCATATTTCTTCTGTAACGCATATCGATTTCATTCGTACCGGGAAGCATCGGATCAACAGGATCCTTTATTTCCTTGCAGTCCGCTGACATTGCAATACGACACAGTTCAAGCTGATTGTCATCTGCCGGACGCTCGCTGACGATAAGACGATAGGTCTCGCGGAAATATCGATTCTCAATGCGACCGTCGCCAAGGCGAACTCGGTCGGAGGCCATTTCCTGATAGACAACTTTCACGTAAATGGTTGCTGGCAGCTGAAATTTCTGAGGATCAATGGCCGTCGAATCAACTGCCGGAATCTGTATTTCACGTCCCTGAATGTCTGTGCCTATTCCGGGCGTAATATCGACGCTCAAACCGGGAACCGATTGCGCCCGAACAAGCATCATCTGGTCACCGTCCTGTATTCCCATGCCGTGCATATTGGCCATGTGAAGACGTCTTTTTTGAAGATGGAAATCATGGCGAGCATTCCAGTCTTCCTCTGTCAGAAAATACTTGAAAAAATGAACGCGCTTGAAGCCCTCTTCTTTATCATTCCTATCCATGTTTTTACCGATTAGAGCTGGAACAGTGGAGCCGGTTTAGGGGTGTCATTGGGAACAACCTGTGCGACGAGGCGCGCATTTTTCGCGATGGTTTCTTCGCAAAGGTTCATCAGATTCATCAAATCTTCTTTAAATACCTTGAAAACGGTAGACAATTCAGCCCGATAGCGGCCACTTTTTCCTACTATTTCCTCAAATTCCTGAACATCATCGCCCCGGCGGCAAATGCCTTTGAGACCGTAAGCTTCGACGACAAATGAACCTTTTTCATCTTCATCGCAGAAGGATGCTCCTCTCTCTTCTGTATCATTGCTTGTTCTTACAATCGATGTACAGAATGAACGTTTAACGTCTTTTTTAAGGATTTTCATCAGGCCCTGAAAACAGTCAAAGGGATCGTAATCATGGCGTGTTGTGTTGGCAGCAAGTCCGACAAGATTGCTGTTTGTGGCTTTCAAAAGACCTTCAAGACGGCCTGCATCATAAATAACGACGCTGTATTTTAGTGCATAAGCACCTTCGAGGACGCTGATCGTGTATTGTACTGCGTATTCCATTTTTCCCTCTTTTAATGACCAAAAAACGGCCGCCACAGAATGCCCTGTCATTGAGATGGTGGCAAGGACTTTTTTATTGTTTTTTTGAGGGCATGGCTATTGTCCGTTAGACATGTCATGACACGTCTAACGGACAATACGCCATGCCGCGCGCCTATTTCGCGGCTTTGCCGCGAAATACGGCTTGCTTTTTTGCGCCTTTAAAGGCAACGTCATTCACGCGTTTTAACCTTTGATACTGGGAGCTGTTTGTCATGATGAACAAAAAATGGTGCATCGCCTTCGGAATTGCTTCTGTTTTGGCCGGAGGTTGCGCTGCCGGACTCGCTTCGGGAAACATCGCGTTCATTCCGTCTGAAATCCAATGCTCAAAACAAACTGAATGCCCAAAAGGTTCGGCCTGCGTGCGAGGATCCTGTTCCTCATTCGATCATCGAAATTGTCGCGCCGATTCTGATTGCCCTGATTTCGAAAAATGCTGGAATGGACAATGCGTCATGTGCCATGCCAATGACGATTGCACGACCGGATTTTCCTGCAACAGCCTTGGCGTGTGCATTCCTGAGGATACACGCCTTATCGCATGTCAGACTTTTGCGGAATGCGACCAGGGGCAGACATGTATCAATGGGACTTGCGTCAATTTTTGCATGAATCTGAATCATGGCGGCGATTCCGGAAGCGTCGCCATATCGCGGATGCTCGGAATGACGGAATGCAAAGCTCAAAGCAATGTTTTGCTCGGAATTGAAGTCGATGATGAGCCCTGCACAGATGACGATGATTGCCGCAATCATGTCGCTGAACAGATTTGTTATTACGGGTTTTGCAAATATATAGTCTGTCATTCCGATGCAGAATGTCCTGAACATCGGGCTTGTGATAATGGCAGATGCATTCAGATGGAGTGTGCTTCCGATGACGAATGCAGCCATGGAAAACACTGCAATAACTATCGTTGTGTGGAGTGCACAGAAAATACACACTGTGCATCGGGAAATTGCAGCAATAATGTCTGTCTGGGTTGCGGAAGTGATGAGGATTGCGAGGGATATGACCGTTGTTTTGAGCATAAATGCGTGAAATGTCTGACCGATGACGACTGCTATGGCAGCAAAACATGTTTGAATCATCAATGCGTGGATTGCGTGGAAGACAGCCAGTGTCATGCTTTTGCTGCTGATGAATATGGATTTGCAAACCTGACCAGATGCGAAGCCAATCGCTGTGTGGAATGCCGAAGCCATGAAGAATGCACTAAAACCGGTATTTGTACAGAAATAGGGCGTTGTGCACAGTGCAGAACCGATGACGATTGCGAGTACGGGGTTTGTCGCGACAATGGATTTTGTGCACAATGCCGGAAAAATGCCGATTGTCCTGACAGCCACATGGCCTGCATGGATGATGGCACATGTCAATCATTTGAATGTGTGGATGACAGCCAGTGCAGCAGTGGACAATATTGCAAGAAACTGCGGGATTGTTCCGATTGCCCCTGGTCATATGAATGCGCTGAAATGCAAGGTCCCCGATGCAGGTCAAATGCAGACTGTTCAACCGGATTTCGTTGCAATGCCGACGGATTCTGCACGAATAAGCTGAATATGCCTGGATGTGAATCAGATTCCGATTGTTCTTCTATTGCTGATGCCGTTTGTGGGCGACATGCCGCAGGCATGATTTGTGGCCCTCGCGGGTGTAAAACTAGTGCAAATTGTCAACTGTCATGCCGAATTGATAGTGATTGCCTCGAAAATCAGTTCTGCCATCTGGGGCTTTGCGAAGAAGGAACCAATCCATCTTATTGCTCAACGCAGAAAGATTGTGCGGAAAATGAGGTCTGCAACACGTTTTACGGGGAATGCGTTTCAATGAGCAATGAGCAATGAGCA
>JAZRWV010000028.1:0-3397 GCA_045599925.1 Myxococcota bacterium | reverse complement strand
CGCCATAATGGAGAGGAGGAACGTCACGAAGTGACAAGGAGGTGAGGCGGCTCGGGAAACGAAGCGAATTTCATATTGCGAACTGAGTCCCCGGGGCAGTAACCATTCAGATCTAATTTTATGCGCAAAGTCTTGAAATTCTCACTAAAATACTGAATATAGACCAATACTTTTGGGGGGAGGCTTTTGCCAGTTTCTTGAAAAAAGAGGAGCTTTTTATGCGAAAACATGCATTCATTCTTGCAATTCTTGCGTCATTAGTCGCCGGATGTGGCGATGAGTCCAGCGATAACAACACTTCAGGCACATGCAAAGTCAATGTCTGCAAGGATGCGTCGACACTCATCAGGTGTGACGGCGGCATTTCGAGAGAAGAATCGTGTGGATTAAACAAAGAGTGCCGGGGGAATGCTTGTGTTGACAAGACTTCGGGCAACACGTGTGATGTTGATGTCTGCAAGGATGCATCGATCTTGATTCAATGCTTTGTTGGCATTCCGATGGAAGTGCCATGCGGGGAAAACAAAGAATGCCGGGGGAATGCTTGTGTGGATAAAACTTCAGGCAACACATGTGATGTCGATGTGTGCAAGGATTTAACGACTCTTATCAAGTGCAATGGCGGTGTTCCAACAGAAGAATCCTGCGCAGCGGACAAGGAATGCAGGGGGAATGCTTGTGTTGCAAAAACGCCATCTGACGGAAGTGGTTGCAAAACGGATACTTGCAAGGATTCCTCAACGATGAATGTCTGTGAAAATGGCAAATATGTCGAGTATTCCTGCGGGGCAGGCCGTGAATGCAAAGCCGGAAAATGTGTCGCATTGGGGCCCGTTTTGCCGACTTGTCTTCCTCAGTGTGTGGTCGATCCGGCTGGTAAGGTTATCGACCCTGGCAATGACGGCGAAGCCGATTGGGATAAATATCACGCCTGTGTGAATGAGAGTATTTCCACTGGACTGACTTCGTGCGACACGGGGAAAATTTGTCTTTATGGCGGTTGTGTGGATTCCTTCAGTGAAAAAGATACTTGTGAGGATGCTGCTGGAACCGGGTATTGCACTGCTGACTTAATGCATGCCGTTGTGTGTGCAGGTAGTGGAAAGAAGACAATTTGGACATGCAAAGCACCCTGTTCTGTGGGGAGTGACGGCATTGTCGATTGTCCAAAAGATGAACCGAAGTACGATAATCAGTGCGAAAATGACTACAAAGCGAATTGTTACAACGACAATAACAATGTCCATGTCTGCGTGAACCATCAGATTGAAAGCTGGGATTGTTATGGCGGATCCTGCTCCGTCGATGCCAATAATGTCGTGTCATGTCCGAAAAATGCCGGTATTGCAGGACTTGGTGGTATCGAAAGCGGCGGAACATATGGCGATATGTGCAACACTAAGAAGTATAAGGAAGCATGCATCGACAATTATTATGCCCGCATTTGCGACAAAGACGGTTATGTGCGCATAAAACCTGCGGGTGACTGCAAAGAAACTTCGGGCAACAAGGTTGAATATTCAGTGCCCGCATCGTGTGATACGACGCAGTATATGCCGTTTTGCATCAATAATGGCAAAGCTATCGGTTTCTGTGCCTATGACAATCCGGATGATTTGACAGTGGGGGTTTACAAGGCGGCTCAGTGTCCGAGCTGCAATTCTGTCGCAGATGCTGAAGCCTGTATGTTTTTGTAATCATTTATATACTCGCCTGTTCGCCAAATGGCGAATACGGCTCGCTTTTCGCGCTTTCGCCTTAAGGCGATACGCGCTTTGGCCGCCAGCTATCGTCTGCCAACGATACGCTGGCGGCTTTTTTATGATGTTTTTCTATTAAAAAATATAAATTCAAAAGTTGGCATTAAATGTGCTTTATCCCTTTCAGGCTTTGAAAGCCTTAAAACTTGACATTAACAGATTTGCATAAACTTAATTGAAAGGGAGACACGCCATGAGGAAAAATCTTTTTGCTATGTTTTTATTCGCTGCACTTTCACTCGGATTGACGGGATGCTGGTGTGATGGTTCATGTAACGGTGACTGGTACGAAGATGACTGGTCCAACAGCTGGGACGACGACTGCTGGTATGATAATTGGCAGGGAGTTTGGGTTTGTAACAGCGATTACAATGATTGGGGATGCAGCAGCTGCGGGTGCAACAGCAACCATTCCTGCAACAATCAGGATAACTGGAGCCATAACGACAATTGGAATGATGATTCCAATCACAACAATGACAACAATAGCGATGTGACGCTTGAATGCATTTGGAATAGTGATTGTGGTGAAAATGCTTCTTGTATAAACGGTGCCTGCGTTTCCGGAAGTGATATTCCTGAAATTCCGGTTGTGGAACCAGAATGCAAGAGCAATGCGGATTGCGGTGCTGACATGATTTGTACGGAAGGTCGCTGCATTCCTTGTCAGACGGATGTTTGTGACACTTCAAAAGAAGTTGAATGCGTTTTCAGCTCACAGTGTGAAAGTGGTCTTTGCGTTGACGGTGTTTGCCTTGCACCGGGTGCCTGCGCAGTGGATGCTAACTGCAGTGAAGGTCAGATTTGCTGGGATGGCGTTTGCATCGCACGTCCGGAATGTCTGAGTGATTCAGAATGTGCAGAAGGTAAAATCTGCAATGCCTCCAATGAATGCGAAGACGATGTCGAATGTCATGTCGATGCCGATTGCGGTGATGGAATGCTCTGTCTCTCCAATATGTGTGCACAGTGCCGTCTGAATTGTGAATGCCCCAATGACGGTGACATCTGTATGAACGGTGCATGTGTTGCCGGCAAATAATCGATAAGTGATAAAAGTGAAGCCCGATGTGAAAACATCGGGCTTTTTTTATTACATTTCACGTGGATTGAATTTGGAGCATTTGGCAAGTTCTTCGAAACATTTTTTCTCTTTTGAAGAGAGAGGCTTGGGCATGCATATTTGAATTTCCATGAGGAGATCGCCACGCCCTGACTTTTTATAAAGTCCTTTATCCGGAAGACGCAGTTTCTGTCCGCTTTGGACACATGCAGGAATGGTGAGTTTGACATTTCCAGCAATGGTTTGATACTCAAGTTGAGTTCCCAAAGCGGCTTCCCATGGGGTAATTTTCAGTTTTTGAATGACATCAAACTCATCTGTTCGACATTCAGAATCGACAACATTGACACGAATTCTGAGATCTCCACCGTCCAGTGCTTGTCCTTTCAGTTTAAAGACTGTTTTGTCTTTTGCGCCTTTGGGAATGTTGACTTTGATGGAGCGAGTCTGAAGATTTTGGGTAATTGAAATGGATTTTGGCGTTTCATCAAGTAGTTCTGGAACCGAAAGATTGAGATCAATGACTGGTGAATCGGCTTGCGGCTGGGAAGCCTGCCTTGAACCGCCCATTCCA
>JAZRWV010000027.1:0-7132 GCA_045599925.1 Myxococcota bacterium | reverse complement strand
ACATACCACGACTGAATCCCCAGTCGAAGCATCAGATACTGAAATGCCTTTGAAAAGCCATCGCAGACGCTCTTTTTCTTAACAAGTGCACTATATGAGGAATCTTCGTAATCACAGTCTGCTTCATAGGAAACATTCTGAACCAAATAGTCGTGAACAAAGCGTTCTTTTTCAAAATCCGTCTTATAAACCTGAGCCTGCAAAAGAATGTGCTGAACAGCATTTTCAAATAAAATGCGGCTTTTTTCCAATCCCTCATCAAACTGATGATATTTAAAGCCGATCTCAGTCCACTCACTGTATCCGTCCGAACGGTAAACCGCCTTGATATCCTGCTTAACCCAAAACAATTCGGGATGATCAAACAGAACGCAAAAAGCGATATCAAAGAGCCGTGATTCCAGATTGCCATCCAGAATAAGTTCGTCCCTGTGTTCTTTCACAGCCTCATAAATGCTGAGATAAACCTTTTTATCGGGCTCAGAGAGGCGAGGATAATAAGCGAGAAAGGTATTTCGAGAAGAAAACTGAGCAGGGGCAGGAGAATTGGTATTATGAGTAACAACCGGTTCGGGAACACGATACTGGCGAATAGGAATGTTCTCAGGAACGAGCCGAATTCCATCCTTATTTTTCACATAAACCCGAACAGGCTGAGCATTGCTGTTATACATCAGCAGATAATCGCCATTTTCGTCAGATTTCCAGCTGCAGTCATTTCCGGCACACTGAGCAAAGACACAGTGCAGAGGAACAGAACAAAAAATTGCGGAAACTAAAAAAAAACGATGCATGAAACGAGCCATCGTGAAATCCCAAATGAAAAGAAAGAGCTGAATGCTCCGGCGAATCCCCCACACCCTGGAACATGATAGCGACAAATGAATCGAATGTGAAATGTCGAAAAGTTGAAAAGCATGATTATAGCGAGAGAGTGGCGTATTGAGCGAAGCGCAATAGCCACACCCCAGGCGTACTGCCCGAAGGGCAATAGCCTGGGAGGGGGAGCGGCGTATGAAAGGAGTGCAAAAGCGCGCCGTTCATAGCCGCGCGGGGGATTCCCCCGAAAAAAAGCAAACAACAGATAAGTGATAGTTCATAATATTGTGAAAAAAAAAGGATTGTGATAATTTAGAAAAGCCGTTTTTCGGCAATTGATAATGAGGTAGAGATGAGGAAATGTCCGAACTGTAAAAAGCCAGTCCCAGTAGGCGCACGCCGATGTGTCTATTGTCGAGCACTGTTAAACGAAGGCCCGGCAGATGAATTCATAGAACAGTCGACTCACATGGGAGTTGGCGGAGCCGGCAAAGCCAGTGATGATTCAATCAAGAGTACGACTGCATTTGGTCGTCCGTTGTCTGTATCAAATAGGGATAATAACAATACCTATTCATCTCAAAACCAATCTTTTGAGAATAATTCACTTCATCAGACAATGCTTGGTCTAGGCCCAATAGCTTCAATGAATTCCGGCGGAGGAAATTCATCAGCCAACAAAATGTCGGGGATGAATCAAAGAACGATAGCAGGAATGCGTGGTATTTCATTTGACCAGCGTTCAAGCAACGAATTTCGAGCTGCAAGTCCTCAACCGCAGCAACCCTCTCGTGAACAGTTTAGGTCAAATCCATCACAAGTTCCGGCGCGACAGACAAATCCCGGTTACGATACACGTCCATCGGGGTCGACATGGGAAAATGAGCGTCCTGTTTCTCCCCTCCCCAATACACGTCAGCCGTCGTCGCAATTCGATTCGCGCCAGCAGATGTCATCAGGTGCTTCGCATTCAAACAATATGGGTGCACCTGTCCGTCAAAGCGGCAATAAACCCAAAGTGGTTGCGCCAGCCAAACAGGCGCCTGCGGAAGATCCCCTTGCCGGACTTGCTGGCGTTGCCCCAATGCCATCCTCGCTGGTCGATGAAGAATTTGTTGATTTGACATCCAAACTATTCGGAGATGACTTTGCTGCAATATCCAGCGGTGAAGAAGATAATGATGATGACGGACTTGATTTCGATATGCCTGCCATCCCCCAGACGCTGATTCCCAAACCGTTAATTGTTCAGCCAGCCAATACAACGCCGCAGCCTCGCGTACCCATTAGTGGACCCTCACCGTCGGCAGCATCCTCTGCACCACACATCAAATCAGCCAGTCCCACCCACACAGGCATGGTCGATTATATTGTGATGGGAACGGCCAGTATTGCTGCACTTCTGTCACTAATCTGGCTCGTTTCTTCTAATTCAAGTTTATCGGGATGCATTTTCCTGGCAATCGCGGCACCGTTGATGCTCATTGCGGATGGCGCTTTTTTTGCCCTGCATAAAAAGCTGAGTCAAAATCTCTTCACAATGATTTTCTTCGGCAGCACTATCATTTGTTTTGTTGCATTCCTTTTGTCGTCTGCACCTCCAAAGATAGCGATTCTCGTTATTGCTATGGTCTTCCAATTCATTAGCGCAATCGTTTGCTTCTTAAAAAAGCCTGATTCCAACTGATGAATTTGATTCAGGTCTTTTTATGACAAATGTCGGCTATCTTTACAGGTATGTATGGGGATGCTTTTTTTTGATATGCATCCCCATCTTTGCCTCGGCTCAGGACATCATTCCAGAAGATTATATCGTCCCTGAACCGAAAACGATTACCGCCAGCATTAAACCTGCAGCCCCTAAACGCGTCGTCGATATTCATTTCTTTGACGAAGCAAAACGCCGTTGCGTTGATACTATTAAGCTTGAATCCTCTCGAATCCACATTCATGCAGGTCAACCAGCAACGTTTCGTACAAGCATTCAACGAAAATGCAATGACAAGTCATTGCCTGCACCCATTCCTCAATCTGCCACATTTTCAGTGCGAGCTGTCGGGAGTAAAAAAACGTCTCCGGATTCAACTGAAAATATTACGCCATCCAGCAGCTCTTCCTCGTTCAGCCATACATTTTCAGCTTCAGGTTCCTACCAGGTTGCGGTTATTCACAGGATGAATGAAGTTGAATCTCACACCGTCAGTTTTACCATTACCGTGCTTCCCCCCAAAATAGATGCTCCTGCGCCAGAAAACACAAACTAATGCTGCAGGCACTGAAGCGAAATCAGAACCCAAAGACTATTCCTCGTCATTTAAATGGTTCATAGCCCTGATAAGTATCACTTTTTCGCTCCTGCTCATGCGATTTTGGTATCTTCAGATCGTCGAGGGAGAACACTATAAACAACTCGCTTTTAACAATTTCATTAAAAGGCGTGTTGTTCCGGCTGAACGCGGTCAGATTTTTGACGCCAAAATGCGTCCGGTTGCAACAAATCATCCATCTTATGATGTCACTCTCACACCAGCTTTCTTTACATCTTCCAAAGAATCAGAAGAATCCTTCAAATCACGCATTTCTGCACTTTCATCTTACCTTGCTCTCACTGAAGCCGAAGAAACAAAACTCATTGAACACATCAAATCGGCAAAACCGGCAGATCGTTTTGCTCCAATCCCTGTTAAAACTGGCATAACCCGAGATCAGCTCGCCAAAATTGAGACAAATTCACTTCAGCTTCACGGTGTGGAAATCGTATCAACAAGCCGACGATATTATCCATTTAACGAACTCGGTGCCCATCTCATCGGTTACGTCAATCAGATAAACAGCACGGAACTCCAAAAACTCCGCATGTATGGCTACAGAATGGGAGATGTCACGGGGAGAATGGGAATTGAACGGACATACGAACCTATTCTGAGAGGGGGAAACGGACTGGTCGCCAGTGTCGTCAATGCCCAGGGAATTCCTCAGACCGACTCAGAATCTCTTGCCCTCATGAAAGACTGGAAAGATGTCGAGCCTGTTTCCGGAAAAAACATCATACTGACCATCGATATGGATGTTCAAAACATCCTTAAGGATGCACTTAGGGATTATCCCAGTGGAGCCATTGTTGTCGTTGAGCCCTCAACAGGAAAAGTTCTTGGCATGGCATCAACCCCTTCGTTTAATCCAAACAGTTGGGCCGGCCGTCTTTCAAGGGATGAACATTTGGATGCCGATACCAATCCCTACAAACCAATGCTCGACAAGACCCTGCTGTCGTATTTTCCCGGTTCTATTTACAAAGTCATTACAGCTGCAGCAGCTCTCGAAGAAGGACTGATGCATTCTCAGGATACGCTCACTTGTCCCGGATATTACGAATACGGTATGCAGAGAAGACGTTTTCACTGCTGGAAGCACTCCGGTCATGGCGTCGTATCCATTACAGAAGCTCTGGCATCGAGTTGTGACGTCTATTTTTATAAAGTTGGCGAAAAACTCGGAATTGATACCCTCGCGGAATATGCCCGCATGTTTGGTCTCGGTGAAAAAACAGGTATCGGCATCAACAATGAATCGGCCGGCACTGTTCCAACCAGAGAATGGCATAACAAACGCTCAAAGGAAGGTTTTCAGGGCGGGTTTACGCTTTCGACCTCTATCGGACAGGGCGACGTCAAGGTTACGCCACTTCAGATGGCTATGCTCTATGCAACCATTGCAAATGGTGGAACCCTATACTACCCACAAATCATCGATCGCATAGAAACAGCCGACGGCCATCCCGTTTTTACTTACCCCAGCCGGGTTCACTCCAAACTCCCATTCAAAAAAGAAACTCTCGATACGATTAAAACCGGCCTGGATATGGTCGTGAACAGTGAACTCGGAACGGGTTTCAACTATCGACTATCCAATATCAGTGTTGCAGGCAAGACAGGATCTGCACAAGTCATTTCAAAACGCGTTTCCGCATCGGCTGTCGAGTTTAAGTACAGAGATCATGCCTGGTTTGCTGCGTTTGCCCCCATTGAGCATCCGCAAATTGCAGTCGCCGTTTTTCTCGAACACGGTGGTTCAGGTTCCGCAAATGCCGGTCCTGTCATCATGGAAGTCATTGAACGCTATTTCCGCGAAATTGCAAACAAACAGCCTTAGCTATGAAACTCATCGCCCCACGCCCCATCAAATCTTTTTTTGCATCCTTCGACTGGGTGCTGTTTTTCCTCGTCCTGACGATCATAGCTATTGGTATATTCAATCTGACAAGCATTGCCAATATTCTTCCCAAACCATTGCATAATGTACAGATCCTTTGGTTCACGCTGGGATTCATTTGCTTTACCATTCCCTGTGCATCCATTGATTACCGAAATTATGCCCGATTTGGAAACGCCATTTACGGGGTTGGCATCGCAGTTCTCATCCTCGTCCTTATATTTGGAACAGATTTTAACGGTTCAAAACGATGGATTAATCTTGGCCTTTTTCACATGCAGCCATCCGAACTGATGAAAATTGCGGAAGTCATTTTCATTGCAAAGCTCATGTCGGAGCGCGAACATCGGCAAAACTACAACCTTAAAGGACTTCTGCCTCTGATTGGCGCAATATTGCTCCCTATGTTTCTCATTTTCCTCGAACCGGATCTGGGAACAGCACTTCTGATTGCACTCATTGCCGGAGTCATGATTCTTTTTGAAGGTGTTAAGAAAAAAACCATCGCCATCGTCGTAGCCGTCATGATTGCCTGTGCACCGGCAGCCTGGTTCGTCATGCACGATTATCAGCGTTCACGTGTTTTGACTTTTTTACAACTCGAAGACGATCCCTATGGCAGTGACTGGCAGGTTAAAAACTCCGTCATTGCAGTAGGTTCCGGCGGCCTGACAGGCCGTGGCTATGGACAGAGTACTCAGGTGCAGAAAGGTTTTGTTCCGGAACCGGAAAACGACTTTGCTCTTGCAAACTGGGCCGAAGAATATGGTTTTCTCGGTGTTTTAGCCCTTCTCGTTCTCTATTTTCTGCTGCTTTTGTGGGCACTTCATATCGCAGCATCTGCTCGCGATCGCTTTGGAATGCTTCTGGCCGTTGGCATTGCAGCCATTTTCTTCTGGCAGGTCGTCGTCAATACCTCCATGGTGGTGCGCTGGGCTCCTGTCGTCGGCATTACTCTGCCCCTCATCTCATATGGCGGCTCCAGCGTTCTTTGTATGATGATATGCGTCGGAATCCTCATGAACGTTTCCATCCGACGTCATATGCTCGCCAAAGAATAAAAAATGCGCGTTATTTTTTATAACGCGCACTACTTAACTCTTTGAAGGAACGGGCAATCCGATATTACTTCGCATCTCCTGTCACTCGTACTTCGTCAATACGAATCTTTGGATCCGATGTCGCAAACGGGAATATTCCAATCGTCACCATATCACTATCATCTGCCTGCGGAAGTACTTCTTTCCACGATTTCCAGCTGCCGCCGTTATCACTGAATTTCAAGACATTTCCAACCGGCCTAAAATCGAGATATCCCACCTTATATGCTACCTGGAAAGACTTCGGATTCGAACTGCTCGCTTTGGTCACATAGGAAAATGTAATATTGGAATATCCACGCGTATTAATGACAACCTGCCAGTATGGATCTTTTGTGAAATCCGGTTCACTAGCCCTGCTCCATCCAGCCTGTGACGCAACAGAACTGTCGTCCATATACTCAATCTTGCCATTGGAATTCGCCAGTTTAAATGTACTGTCTTTCTTTATCGACGAAGAATCGATATTCATCGTCTTGTCATCAAAAGTCCAATAGGCAAGCACTGGTTTGGAAACTGAATACGAAAGTGTCGAACTCGTCACTTCATCATTATTTAACTTGGTCGTTCGGGAATACTCGAACGGTCCTGTGGATGCATCCGATGGACAAATATAGGACTTGCCATTTTCAACCATTGCAATGGCCACACACACATACTTATCTTCTTCTGTAGCAAGCTCTGTTCCTGCAGAAACATACTGCGTTTGTGTTGTGCAGTCCGAACACGATTCATTCACAACTGCATTTTCTGCATTTGGCCATTTATTGACATAAGTTGTCTTACAATCTGCATATTTCGTGCATCGAATTTCAACCGAAACCTTTGAACCGGCCGGAACTTCGACATCTACGATTCCCTTATGGGTTTCCGGATCCAAAGAAACAAACGTACAAGCCTTGATGGCAGCGGCAAAACACTCACTTTTTTCAGCATTACAGCCATCCGCACAAGTCTGACTATTCACCCAAACCGCTTTTTCAGTCAAGTCGGATCGTAGC
>JAZRWV010000026.1:0-6427 GCA_045599925.1 Myxococcota bacterium | reverse complement strand
CTGAATTCGGTTACCATATCATTCTGTTCCAAAGTATTGCACCTGAGAAGAAGCCTGCACTCGCCGACGTGCGCGAATACATGCTTTCTCGCATCATTGACCAGGGACGGCGCGTCGCCATGTCGCAATTCCTGGCTGGCTTGGAACAAAACTCTGATATGCGCATCAACGAAGCAAAACTCAACGAGTTGATGCAACAGAATTAGGATTTAGAAGATATATTATGACCCCATGGCAGAGGCGATTTACAACATCGCCTGTCATGGCATTGTGAAACGTTCGTTTGAATCTGAGTCTAACGAGGTAAAATACCTTTATTTAGCGCTTATTAGGGATGTTGATGCATGATTTGATCGTTTTCAAACATTTCTAATTATCATTGGTTTGTTTTACGACACACTGCACACAGGTTATTATGGTATTGCCCATATCTTCTATACGTTCCGAAATTTCAAACGGCATTCATTCAGACACTTACGAAGCCTATCAATCATTGGTTAACGACAGTTCTCTTATCCACGGCTGTTACAAAATCGATCGCGAAATCGGTCATGGCAGCCAGGGAAAAGTCTTTAAGGCAACCAATGTTCATACAGGCCGAAGCGTCGCTCTTAAACAGCTTCGCATCGATTCCGTGAAAAACTGGAAGGAATATGAGCTTTTTTCGCGCGAATCCGAAGTCCTCGCCAGTCTGAACATCGAAGGTGTCGCTCACTTCGTTGAATCCTTTGAATGCCTCGACGACGATCCTCCCTGTGCATACATCGTTCAGGATTTTATCGAAGGTGAAACACTCGCCGAAATCATTGAGAAAGGAACGAGCCTGGAACGAGCGAGGATTTTTGATATCGGTTGCCAGTTAGCCATCATTCTCGAAAAGATTCATGCCCATGATCCCATCGTCATTCATCGCGATATCAAGCCAGGAAACGTCATTATCGGCAAAAATCCGGATGGTTCAGACCAGGTTCATCTGATCGATTTCGGTGCAGTGGCCAACCCGCAAATCCAGACGGGCGGTTCGACAGTTGCCGGCACTTATGGGTATATGCCACCCGAACAGCTCGTCGGAAATCCAGTGCCAGTCAGTGATATTTATGCACTCGGTGCGATGATGACCTATATGCTGAGCGGCGTTTCCCCCTCCGACATGCAGGTCAGCGATTTCCGACTCGTGATTGAACCGCATCTGGCCAAAGAACCGCCGGCAGTGATATCGCTGTTGCGCCAGATGCTCGACCCCAATGCAGAAACACGCCTTTGCGATTACGGCCTGATTCAGCGCGCCTTTGCGATGTTTCGCGAAGATAAGTTCAATATCGATCTTGGCGTCGGTGTGCTCGAATATGGTTCGGATGCTTATATCAGTCAATTGGCCCAGGTCGGATCCCTTTGGCAGCCCGGTAATTTTGCACTCTGGCAGTCGTTGCCCGAAAAATCACCGCGCAAAATGCCCAGGATAATTTCAAGAAAAGTAATATCGAAAAAGAATATTCGTGTAAAATACCCTGAAATAGATTACTCTAAATTTAGAATCATATATGTCATTTGTGTGTATTTAAGTGTATTACAACTTCCTATATTAATTTCTCTGGAAAGTACTTTTGGTATAAAATTTAGCAAGGATATTGTGATTATATCTTTTGTTATATTCTTTATTGGAGTAATACTTTGTATGTTTGGCGCAGGAATAATACATGTGGCTAACTCATTAAAAGAAAATCAATTAATCAAATCACACATCACCAATCTATATCAAAATGGAAAAAAATCGGTTGCTGTCATCAATGGAATTCAATATCTGCCAACGGATAGCAAATGCGACGATAGAACCATAAAAAAGCAGCGCATTAAAATTGCGAAAAAGCGGCCTAAGTTTGCCATTACCTATCGTTATCGTCCGGAAGGAAGTGATCACGACATCACTGCGGAAGTGATTACGCATCAGAATCCGCTCGAAAAGATCATGGTAGGCGATGTTTTGCCCATTCTGTATGATGAAAACGGCAGCATTCCATATCCATTTGTGCCCGAGGATATCGAAAATTTGTCGGATATACGTCAGGAAAAACAAGGCCGTATCGCCGAAGGCGATAGGCCGTCCAGCGAACCGTAGAGCCGCAAAATTTTGCGGCTCAAGGCGAGCCATCCCACCGCCCCATTGCCCTCAGAGAGAAAAATGAAAAAATATGTAATTTTATCAGCAATCAGTATTCTTTTATCCGCGTGTGCCGGAACAAAACAGGAACCGGTTTCCCAAACACAAGCTGAAATTGTTGAGAATGCGTGTGACCCTGAAAAAGGCAATTGCGATTGTCAAACGTGGCCAGAAGATAATTGTTACATACCGCATTCACTGGTCATGGAACAGCTCAAATCAGGGGTTCATCCAGATAAAATCCTCAATGAGAATGGGCATACGATGCTCATGCAGGCGCGAGATATCGCGAGTGTTAAAGCGCTGATTGCGGCAGGTGCAGATGTCAATGGTCGAGATGAATATGAAGATACACCATTGATAATTGCTGTTTATCGAGGGCAAATTGATATCGTGAATGCTTTGATTGCGGCAGGTGCGGATGTCAATGCGATGGATAATAAAGGACGGACGCCGTTGTTGATTTCGGTGATGTGGCATCAACTTGAATGCGTGAAAGCATTGATAGCGGCCGGGGCGGATGTCAAAGTGAAAGATATGGATGGTGTGACACCGTTGATGTCTGCGTTTGAACATGAATATGGTGAAATTATCGGAGTATTGAGCGAAGCGGGGGCAAAAGAATGATGGAATTAGAAAATTATATGTTGTCATTGAAAAATGACGAGCAGATTGCCAATTTGAGTCGATTTTATAAAACGGGAAAAGGCCAGTATGGCGAGGGGGATCAATTCCTTGGCATCAAAGTGCCGGTGACGCGTCAGGTGGTGAAGACGTATTGGAAAGACGTCAGTTTGAGTGATTTAAATGAGCTTATCACACATCGGTATCATGAAATTCGGCTTTGTGCCCTTTTGGTACTGGTTCAGATATTCAAACACGCCAAAAAACAGCCTGAACTGCAAAAGGCATGTGTTGATTTTTACCTTTCTCACATGGCGTATATCAATAACTGGGATCTCGTGGATTTGAGTTGCTATGAGATATTGGGAAATTGGGTTTCGGATAAAGACCGTTCAATTTTGTATGATTTAGCTCGAAATGGCAAAACGATTTGGGAACAGCGAATTGCAGTGGTGAGCTGTTTGGCGCTCGTTCGTCACGATGAGTTCGAGGATGCGTTGGCCATATCCGATATTTTGCTTTGTCACAAACACGATCTCATTCACAAAGCAGTAGGGTGGACGTTGCGCGAAGTGGGAAAACATGACGAAGCATGTCTTCGCAATTATCTAAATTCGGCTGCACCGGGGCAAGAACAGCCTCGGTATTGCATGATGCCGCGTACGATGCTTCGATATGCGATTGAGAAATTCCCTGAATCATTGAGACAGGCGTATTTACATGGACAAGTCTGAGCAAGATTTATTTCACGTAGTTATAGAACATTATTTTTTACAATAATATATATCACACAAATAACAATAATAGCTTTAAGGAACCTCTGAATAAAATTAATAGCTTTATTTTTCTGGGGCTTTGCCCCAGTTATTGGATCTTTCTACCCCCAAAAAACTACAGCTCACTCAGCCGTTCTGCGGCTTTTATATGACCGAGTTTTTGGGCTTTCTGGAATAATTCACTGGCCCTGTCGGGGGCGGGGAGCTGTGTGTGGAACTGGTACATATATCGGAGTCCGTCTTCGTACAGTTTATTTGCATCCTTCGCAGAATAACAGGAACCATTGCGGCCGCAGATTTTGCCTGAACCACATTGCGCATCTTCATGGCATCGACATTTGCCGTTTTCGCACGAAAGTGAACCGCAAGCCTCGTCATTCTGGCATATACAGCCAAACTCGACAGAGCATACAAAACCTTTTCCGCAAGCAGCATCACATTCACAGCTGCAGAATCCATACTGATTGCATACACCGGATGCACACTCGGAATCGCGCCAGCAGAACTCTTTCGTTTCTGTATAAATGCCTGGAGCCGTCATGATAACTTCATTGTATATCTTTCCATGTGTATCCATACACTCGCCATAGAGTCTGCTGCACTTATGATTGCCGCCACCATTGAGTTTGCAGTCGCTGTCTTCGCTGCAAGACTGACTATTCTCATAACCAGCATTGGCTGAGTGTCTTTGGTTCATTGTGCTCGTTTCAACACTGTTTTGCCTCTTCAGTTTATTGGTAAAAAATGTTTCGGCGAGCTGGATTGAATCGTTGGGAGCCGGGTCCGGTGTAAAGGACATCATGTGACCATTATGGTGATGACAATGATAATTGTGGCAGTATTCGTTACTGCAGCAGTCTGAATGTTTCATGCACTCTGGCATTTCACAAAAACCATTGGCAGTGCAGTGCGGCTTATCTGCAGGGCATTCCGAGTTATTCAGGCATTCGATGCAGCTAAATGAAGGTGAGTGCTTTGCAAATTTATCATAGACCGCGCCGCATTTGGCGCCGCCAAAGCAGTGATTACTTGAAAGACATTCAGTACAAAAATGATCCGGGGTGCAATATCTTAGGGTCGAATTGGGATCCGCCGTGCAGTCGCTGTCGGAAATGCATTCGAGGCAGGTGTTCTGATCCGAACAGTGACCGGATGCACAGTCCGAATCATTGATGCATTCAAAACACTGATAGTTCATACAATGACGTGAAGAACCACAGTCTTCATCACTGTGGCACTGAATGGATTTCATCTGGCCATTATCGCAGACATAGGCATATTGGGCATACCAGGAAGTATCGGAAGAATCAGATGATTCTGCAACATATTGCGGTTCAGGTTCGCTGGGCAATTCAACGCACCGACCGTTCTGGCACTCCATGTTTTCACCGCATTGTTCGTTGCTGCGGCACTGTTTATACACTTTCTGAGTGGTAGGATGCGTCTGAACCGGCTTTTTTGAACTCTGATTTGATGCTGCCGCATCCTCGTTCATTTCCTGCTGCGTATCGGATTTGGGGATTGGCGTTCTTTGTGCGGCTTTTGGCGTTGGTTTAAGCTGATGTTCGAGAACGTATTTTTCGCCGGTCAAATCATCTTCAGTGCAATAAACGCTTGCAGGGTAATTATGGTAACAGACGGAATCATAAGGCAATTCATTGTCTGTCATGCAGAAGGGAAAATCGGGACCGGAAAACATTTCGGGCTGGTTGGTTATGCAAACGCCGACGCTGATGGCATTTTTGTTTTGACATGTCTGATTTTCATCGCAAAAGCCGCAGAATTTGCTGCATTTTCCGAAAAGACAAACCTCACCGGCGCCGCAGTCAGTGGCTTTCTTGCATTCAGGATTGCCGCTTTTGGGAAAGCATGATCCGCTTTTGCATGTAAAACCGCTTCGGCAGTCGTTATTGGTTTTGCACATCGCGCATTTGCCGCCAAAACACTTTTCATAATCAGGGCAGTCGAGCTCGGATTTGCAGGAAAGTCCGACCATATTGGTGCAGTATTTGGGAGGATATTCTGTTCCCAGATTATTTTCGGAGTCATCGTCTGAGGCTTCATTTTCCGGGACATTCCGCTCCAGACAAGCATTTCCTGGCGGGCATTCGTCGTGATATTGACAGGGATCACCGGTTTTGCGGATTTCGTCAGCTACATCATTGGTGTTCGATTTGGGGACGAGTGGTTTTAATTGGGCTGGCGGAACCGCTTTGTTTTGGTCGTTTTCTACAGCAGCCGGATTCTGCCTTGCCTGCTCAAGTTTTCCATAATATTCAACCTGATATGGGACGGATTTCTTGTAATGACAGACGTGGCCGGTGTCTGTGACAAAAACGGCATCATCGGAGCTGGTCGCGGCATTGTTCGCGGATTGAGCACAACCACATAGAACAACGGAAATCAAAAAGGCTGCAACGGCTGTATTTTTCATGAATCCATCCTTAAAATGTTTGGGAGTGAAAACATAATCATTAAAATAAAGTCAATATATAATATCATTGATAATGAACAGTGACCAGAAATTTATGCCTAAGAGGTGTCAAGAACTGTCGCTTTTTAGCTATATTTCGTTACAGTTAAGGAACTTCTGAACAAAACTATTATCTTGTTTTTCCGGGGCTTTGCCCCTTGTGCTCAGTTCGCAATATGAAACGCACTTCGTTTCACGAGCCTGTCGGCTCACGTACTGATTGGCAATGGATATAAATATGAGGACTGAACTGTGCGTTAAGACCGTTGAAAACGCAGTGGTGAGATATCCAGAGCTTCGCGGTGCAATCATTCACTCAGATCGTGGCTCTCAATACACAAGTCAGGAATACAGAACCACACTACAGAAATATGGAATCATCCAGAGTATGAATAG
>JAZRWV010000025.1:0-4814 GCA_045599925.1 Myxococcota bacterium | reverse complement strand
AGATTCCCAGTCCTCGTCGAGGCCGGATAAGTCGATGTCGGCAAAGCTGCTCGTCTGAATGCCGGAAATGCTTGGATCTTCGAGCGAAATCATGTCATTGGGGGTTAGTTGATTGACGAAATGACTCAAAGAGTCATCGAGATGAATGGCGTCATCGGTTGTGGATTTGCCTGATTTTAGTGATGCATTCTCATTTTCGAGTGAACGGACTTTTTCATTGAGTTCATCAATGGCTTTGTCTTTGTGAAGAACATCGATGGACGCTCTGGATTCACGGGCATCAAAGGAGACGAATTTTTTAATGCTCTCTTCGATGGCATCATTTCCAGCCGGAAGATTCATCATGGGTTTGTAGGAAGGATCGAGTTTGATGAGTCGCTTTTCGGCGAGTAACATTTGAGCGCGAGCGATGAGATAGATCTGATGGTTGTTGTCAGCACGTTTTTTGGACTGAGCCATTTGTCTTTTGGCCGTATTGAGTTCTTTTCGGAGTGCACGGTTTGAATCGGCGATTTCATTTTTGGCGGCATCGAGTTGAGTCTTAAAGTCCCGTTTGAACCCGGCCAGTTCGCCACGAACGTCTTTAAGTGCGGCCGAGAGGGAGGCATTTTCTCGTTCCAGCTGTTCGATGACTTCGGGATTCTGAACAATGGGTGCAGGGGCTGGAATGATTATCTGGTTCTGCTGTTCAGGTTTGGCGTCAGCAACGAGTTTTTCGAGGTCTGCGATTTTGGCTTTTGCTTCGTTGAGTTCAACGGTCATTGCATCTTTTGATTCACGAAGTGATAGAATTTCTCGCTGTTCCTGTTCAGAAGAAGAAGCATTGGTGCGGACATCGGAGCGAAGAGCTGTATTGTCTTTTGAGAGGTTAAAGTTTTTTTCCTTAAGTTTGTCGTTGTCACTTTTGAGTTCGCGAATTTTATTTTTGAGTTCGGCGACGACAGGTGATTCTTCAGTTCTTTGAGTTTTTGATGTCTTTTTTGATTTTTCGGAAGAATTTTCCGTATTTTCAGAAATATCCGATATTTTGGAAGAAGATTTTGAATTATCGCTAATGTCGTTAGATTTAAGGCGTTTATATTCTTTAGAATTTGAGAGTTTGTCGTTAAGTTTTCTGAGTTCGAGGTTTTCGGAAAGGAGTTTGTTGCAAGTTTTAGCTTTTAGGAACCACAGGATGAGGAACAGGGCTGCTAAAGCAAGTAAGACCGGTATGGTATAAGTTGTGTTCATAAGAGACCTCAGCGTAGAGGAATGAAGCGGAAATGAGGTGAATCGGGGAATCGCATGCCGCTTGATTCCGGGGTACGCACAAAAGAAAGACGCGACCCGATCAAATTTTAGGTTATGCCATGAAATTGGCATGTGTCAACAAAGCAAGTGGCGGCGTAATGGAAATAGCCGCCACCGAGACGCGTATCGGCTTTAGCCGAAAGCGTCGTAAGTGAAGCGTATCGGCGCCAGCCGAAAGCGGAACGTATTCAAAAGAAGAACTCCAACGGCATGAAAGTCAATTGCATTTCATGGATACAATATAGTATTAGAGCGAGGAATCTGGCGTTTTGCTGAGGGGAAACATGCCGAGACTGAGATATTTTTCAACGAGTGGAAAATGGGAAGATTATGAACTTGGACCGAATACGCGGATTGGGCGTCATCCGGAACAGGATCTTCAGCTTCTCGACCGCATGATAAGTAAAGAGCATGCGGAGATTGTATTGAAAGACGGAGTGTATGTTCTTCGTGATGTCGGGAGCCGCAATGGAACGACGCTGAACGATGAATCGCTGGAGTATCCTCGTGCGCTTCGCAATGGAGATACAATTGGTCTGGGCAATCATATTTTGAAGTTTCTGGATTCGCCGAAAGAAGAGCATGTGAAGGATTTATCCCATATTCCGGTGGCTGAAACGCCGGAGAGGGATGATGAGGCGACGAGCGAAGTGAGCAGTGAAGCGCTGATGGAACGTCTGGCGATGTTTCAGTCGATACCGTCGATTCGCAAGCGGATGTCGGATGCGACATTTTTACCGGAGTCGCAGATCTATTCAGAAGCAGAAGTGCGTCAGGATTATGAGAAGCTCCGGGTGGCCGCAGAGTTGTCTGCGGAGGCCGCTGCAACAGTCGACTTCGATCAGCTTCTGGAAATCATCATTGATAAGGCGTTTCAGTTATTCAAGGCGGACAGGGCGGCAATCCTTCTCAAAGATGAGAAAGGCCAGATGTATACGCGAATTGCGGTGGACAGCAAACATAAGCCGATTCGCCACTTCAAGATTAGCGAGACGCTTCTGGATGAAGTCATTACAGAGAAAAATGCGGTACTTTCAGGTGATATGCTTCAGGATCAGCGGTTTTCATCATCGAATTCACTGATTGTGGACAATGTTCGTTCGACGATGTGTGTTCCGCTGTTGTACGAAGACGATGTTCTTGGTGTTATCAATCTGGATACGCAGCTGATGACGGGAGCATTTATTGAAAAGGATCTTCAGATTCTGACTGGTTTCGCGAGACAGGCTGCATTTTCGTTGCAGCAGGCGAAGATGATTGAGGAAACGCGAAAGAATGCGGTTATCCGGGACAATCTTCGCCGTATCATTTCACCGCATCTCATTAATGATGTGATGAGTGGCAAACTGGAGCTTCAGAAGAGTGGTCGTAGAACGGAATCGACAGTATTGTTTGCTGATATTCGTGGATTTACGCATATGACCGAACAGAATTCGCCGGAAATGATCGTCAATATGCTGAACGATTTTTTTGAGCGGATGGTGGAATGCATATTCCGATTTGAAGGCGCGCTGGACAAGTTTGTGGGTGACGAAGTGATGGCGGTATGGGGCGTGAGTGTATCGCTTGAGGATCATGCACAGAATGCGGTTCGATGTGCGCTATCGATGATGGACGCTGTGGATGAATTGAATCGTCAGAGAGAGGAAGAGGGATTGCCACCCTGTCAAATCGGGATAGGGATTGCGACGGGGCTGATGATTGCCGGGTATATGGGGTCGACACAGGCAATGAGTTATACCGTCATCGGAGATACCGTCAATCTTGGAGCACGTTTATGTGCAGTGGCTCAACCCGGTGAAATCCTCATCAATGGTGAGACCTGCAAAGTGCTGGGGGATGAAATTGAAACGATGGAATTGCCGCCGATTATGCTGAAAGGAAAACGGGATCCTGTAGAAGTGTTCCGGGTTATGAGATGAGCTGGCGGCTGAAGCTGAAACATTTCTGGCCATAGAAAGTGATTTTCTTCACAAAAAAACGGCATATTTGATAGACTTGGATGATAGGAGTTTGCAGAGGACTGAAAACTTCTGCTTCATTTTGGGGGCGCAGACTGCGTCTTTTCTCATTCTTAGGAGGTTGCAGTGACTGAAACAAAAGCCTGGCGCAATGATGCGCAAGCAAAAGTAACCGGACGGGCCAAATACGCTGATGATTATAAATTCAATGGCATGCTGCATGTTGTGCCGGTTTATACGGACAAGATCAGCGCAAAAATCAACGCAATCCATACAGATGAAGCCACAGGAATGCCAGGAGTTGTGCGCGTCGTAACGGCATCTGATGTTCCGGGAAATCCCTGCTTTGGACAGATTCAGCGTGATTATCGCGTGCTTGCATTCGATCGCATTCGCATGCAGGGTGATGTGATTGCACTTGTCATCGCAGAAACGAGAAAACAGGCGCTTGAAGCTGCAAAACACGTGACCGCGGATCTCGAAGACCTTCCCGTGATTCTCGATCCGGAAGAAGCATTTAAAGATGAATTTCTGATCCATCCCGAAAAGGGAACCAATCTGATCAATCATCACAAAGTGCGTACGGGGAATCCCGAAGAAGCCTTCAAACACTGTGATATTATTCTCGATGAGGTGTTTCAGACGCAGCATCAGGAACATGCTTATATTGAGCCGGAATCGAGTGTCGCCGTTCCCGATGATGATGGCGTGATTCGCATTTATGGTTCGATGCAGCATCCGTTTGTTGCACGTCGATTTTCAGCCTGTCTGCTGGGCGAGCCGCTTTCGAACATCGAAGTCTTTACGATTCCTGTGGGCGGCGGCTTTGGCGGAAAAGATGATACGGCGGCTATTGTCGCAGCGCGAGCAGCTCTGTGTGCAAGACTGACCGATCGTCCGTGCAAACTGACCTACGAACGCGAATGGTCGATGAAAGAAAGCTACAAACGCCATCCGTACAAGATTTATTACAAATGGGGCCTGACAAAGGATGGAAAGATTCAGGCTGCAGATGTGAAAGTTTTTGCCGATGGTGGTGCCTATTGTTCAGTCACGCCCTGGGTAACATTTCGTTCGACAGCTCAGTGCTGTGGTCCCTATTGCGTCCCGAATGTTCATACCGATGTTTATGGCGTTCACACGAATAACGTCTTTACAGGGGCATTCAGAGGTTTCGGTTCACCGCAAATCAATTTTGTCGTCGAACAGATGGTTGAAAAAGCCGCAGAAGCACTCGGAATGGATGAAATTGAGTTCCGCAGACTTAATTGCGTCAAACAGGGTTCAACGACAGTTACCGGACAGGTGCTCGACAATCACACCGTCAGCATGGAACAGGTCCTCAATACAACGCTTGAAAAAATCGGATATTTTGAAAAGCGCAAGAACAATACGTATGGCAAGCTCAATGAAAATGGCGAGTATTACGGCGTCGGCGTTGCGATGAGCTATCGCGGTATGAGTCTCGGTGCCGAAGGTCCCGACATGTGCGCGGCCATCATCAATGTTCAGTTCGATGGTTCGATTCTGCTCGAAACCGGTAAAGTCGGATCGTAGCCATGT
>JAZRWV010000024.1:0-7172 GCA_045599925.1 Myxococcota bacterium | reverse complement strand
CCTGCTGTTGAACCTGTTGTTGAGGAGGATGAGAAACCGGATGTTGAAGTACGGGTTGCCAAAAGTGCCATGTCAGAGCAGGGACTTGCTGAGCGAAAAGAAGCATTGAATTCCTGGCGAAATAAACTTGCAGCCAATAGTAAGAAGCAGATATCGGTTGCAAATAAAGTTCGACAGTTGGTATCTCAACCAGAAAACCAGCATTATCCGACTGTATGTATAGAAGATGAGATGCAGCATTTTCCACAACTTCGAGCTGTAACGCCGGAAGAGTTTGAGGAAAACGAGTATGTGAATCGCAATCCTGTGGATTATTCAGAGCGGATGATGGCACAATATGAATCAGAGCCGCAGCTTCATCCGATTTCATTTGAAGAAAGTGAATATTTAGATGCTCAGGCGAATGCGATGCCTTCTCATCCAAAGAGTCGAAGCCGTATTGACAATGATTATTACCGCAAAAAGACAGTATGTTTTGGTGAAAGGATGGATGATTATTGATATTCAAATGATGTGTCAGTCCAGAAAACGGGTAGTTGTCCGTTTTCTGGACAACAGGAATTCAGACATTTAAAATGGCGTGGATATTCATCATTTGACAATAACCAGCCAGGATGTCTGCATGATGTCCCTGAATGAGTATGTGATGGTTTCCAAGTGGCTGTGTCATGGTATTGGGAAGTGCAATGGTTGCAGAGGTACGACAACCGTCTGGATTTGGGCCACTTTGAATGATTTTGCCTTCTGCAATAAACGCCTTTGAAAACGTATCATTGAAGCGGAATATTGTGACAGGGGCATTTAGATGAAGAGTGCCGGCGACGGCAGCGTTGGCGCCTGATTCGAAGTGGGTCATCAGGCATATGGTTTTCAAGCCGGATTTTCCTATGGTGCAATGCTGAATGGTTATTTCATTCTGGTTGTAGTCGACGAGATTTGCCATCCATGGGGGAATTGTGGCGAGGCCTAGATAATCTGCGATTAACATGGCCATCGCAGAACAGATGTCGTTTTCGCAGGCAGCAATATAACCAGCATCAAGTAAATCCGAAACGGCAAGACAGGCTGAGACATGTTTGGATAACAGAGGAAAACAGCCGACGGCAATTGCATCAGGGAGGTGTGTTTGGGCCCATTCAAGCATTGCAGACGAAAGTTGGCAAGCTCTTGAGAGATCTGAAATCTCAAGGTGATTGAAAGAAGTGTTAAGCCAGATATTTTCAAGAAATGGGTTGATAGGGGTTGAAGGCCAGTTGAGATCTTCCCAAGACATAAAATTGATTCGTGTCTTGAAATGCTTTTCGAAAGTCAGTCGATTGGGGATAGATGCAACCAGCCATGGTGCAGGGGCACCAAAAAGGCTGAGTTCTGATGTATCCAGATATCGTTTTGAACGGGCAATCACAGCAAAATCATGTAGAGAGCCTATATCGTGTGCACAGAGAAGCTGTACGCTTTGATTTTGCATAAAGCCACGAATTTCGTTAAGAGCTGCAAAGGCATTTGTTCCTCTGGGGGCACAAATTGCTGATGGCATGATGTTTCTTTGGGATAGATATAAGTGTTCAGCTCCCCCAGTCGCGATAAAAGCGAAATCAGCTTCAAGTGGATTGGTAGTTTCGATGAGTTTAAGATTTGTTTCGGAGGCAAATTTAGCTTGAAAACGTTCCCATTGAAACTGTTTTTCAGTTTCTCCAATGTCTGAATTGAGTACGATAGCGTTCAACTGGGGATTTCGGATTGTTTTCCTTTTTTCGTACACGTTGTGACCTCACTGACTGAATCATATTAATGAAAGTCCGGAATAATTGTAAAACAACATAATATAGAGTATTCGAAAGAAGGTAAATAATTTATCAATAGATATTTGAAACATCAATGGAGAATTATTGAGCAACATGGTAATTAACCTGTGGGTTTGATTAACAAGGTTTGGTTGTAATGCAAAAAAGTTCAAGAAAATCAGGATTTCCGCAAGGAACAGTAATTGATAATCGTTATAAAATATTAAAATTGCTTGGCGCAGGCGGTTTTTCTGAGGTGTATAAGGCCCGTCACATTCAGATGGAGCGTGATGTTGCTTTAAAAATCGTGTCGCAGTATTTGGGGGAAGATGATCCTCATTATATGGAACGGTTTCTTCGCGAAGCTCAGATAGGTGCTCAGCTGACACATCCAAATGCGGTATTAATTTATGATTTTGGCAAAGTTGAAGAGACCCAGCAGCCTTATATTGCGATGGAATTTCTCCATGGGCATGATTTAGCGACAGAAATACGTAAAAATGGTCCGTTATCTCCGAGCCGTGTGTTTACATTGTTCAGACCAGTTCTCGAAGTTCTTGGAGAGGGACATGATTTAGGTATTGTTCATCGTGATCTGAAGCCGGAGAATTTGTTTCTCATTAATCCTGGAACACCCAAAGAAGTACTTAAAGTTGTCGATTTTGGTATTGCAGGAGTCACATGTCCATCCATGCGTTTGACTGCAACAGGACAGATGCTCGGTACGCCTAGATATTATGCACCGGAGTACATTAAGACTCAGTGTATCGTTCCGACGATTGATGTCTATCAGATGGCTCTCATTTTTTCAGAAGCATTGTCTGGCTATCCGGCCGTTGAAGATAATTCCATGGCTGCTTTGCTTTGTCATGTCGAAGGGAGGCTTGAAATATGTGATTTTTTGAAAACAGGTGAGGTTGGAGAGGTCTTTAAGAAAGCTCTATGCATTGATTCTCAAAATAGATATCAGAATTGTGGTGAATTTGGTGCGGCATTGGATGCGGTGAAAGATTTCTTTTTTTCAGAACAACCTCCATCAATAGCAAAGGTTCCCAATGAAATATCTAACCAGGGCAATGATGTTTCATCTTCCCGAACCGAAAAAAAACGTAAAGATCATTTTGCATTTGTATTTGTATTGCTTTTACTTGTTTTGATTGGTATTTGCGCAGGAGCTTATTATTATTATCTGAAAGGTGGTTTTGACGGTCTGAAATTGCTTCTTTTTGGGAATCCGTTTGAAACTGTTGTGTCCAATGTTAATGAGGGAGCTTTGGCACAGGAAAAGTCTTTTGTTGAAAAATTAAAATTACCTGTAGCACAGGATTCAGAGGAAGTAAGCGTTCTTAAGATAAAGAGCTCTAGTGGTGATGATGGGGCAAAAGAAAGTCTGGGCATATATTATATGGAACAGTCTATGATTCGTGAGAATTATGAGAATGCCTATCAGATATTTGAATCCATTAAAGAGCCTGTCCATGAAAAAGCCTTGTATTATAAGGGGATTATTGGGCAACAGCATTTACAGGATGCTCAAATCAGCGATTTGACAGAGTATCGAAGTTACGATGATTTAGTTTGGGAATCAGCCAAAAGGCATTATCTTCCTGCTGTGAATGAAGTTGTGCAGCAGGGGTGTGATGGGAGGATCGATGAGCTTTTGGTGCTAGTTTCTGACATCATATTCAGTCAGAATGAATCAGTGATGAGTGAAGAGGACGCTCTGGTGTGGATTTCCATATTGAATGGTCTGCAGACTCGATACACAGACGTCAATACTGAGAAGAAAAAGGCCATTAACCAGGTGCTTAATAAGCTGCGACAGCTTTTTGAGAGAGCGGAAAATGCTGGCTGTACTGAGGCTAAAGTCGGCTTGGCGTTGATGTATGCTCAATCCAATCCGTCTGGTAGTTATAAACGGCTTCAAGAAGCTGCAAGCACTGGAAACCAGCAGGCTAATTGTATTTTGGCAGATTTGTACATGCACACCATGGTAGAGCGAATGGCGGTAAGTTCTTTTATATCTATGGAAGAGTTTCAGTCATTGCTCAATGTTGTGAAGCAAAAAACTCAGATGTTGGAAGATAATGATAAATTAAAGTTAATTGTGGATTATATTGAAAAATCAGGGAATTTGCCGTTGTCTGTTTATGACTTTTATAAGAAAGTGAAAACACCTACTGCAGATTTGGCGGAAGGTGTGTTCAAGCACATGTTTAATCAGGCAATGAATGATAAAAGTCCGCGAACAGCATGTGATGATGTGGCTGAACAATTGGGGATGCAGGTATTGGATTTATACAAAGATTTTGAGATTGCATTTCCAAAGGAATATGAATCACAAGTTTGGGAAAAACTGACGGAATGTTATTTTGGAGCTTTCATAAAGGGAAGAGATTATCCTGAAAAATTGAAAAATGCTGATTCCAGAACAACAGCATGGATTTTGTATCAGCTATATAAACGTACGGAATCCATGGATGCTTCAAATCGGGAGAAATTGCCAGGTATCATAGTGTCAGGTGCTGAACTGGGGGATGGAAGTCTTCAGGGATTGTTGGCTCTGGAATATCAAAAAGGTGATCTATTTTTGAAAGATGAAAAGCGCATGAAATATTGGGCAGAAAAAGCGAGTCGTTCGACATTCTGTGGACATTGCGGGGAAAGAACTGAATGGACAGACTGTGAAATATGCACAGAAATGGAAAAAATGTTGGATGGAATCGAATAAGAACGAAGAAAGCCGCTTAAAAGCGGCTTTTTTTATATGACAAATAAGAAAGAATTATTCTAGATCCAGTCTTTTCTTGTCATGAGCTTTGGCATTTTCAAGAATGAGATCAAGGCCATCTGCAAATTGTCCAGCTTTGCAGAGGCAGGTGGAAAGCATCATGCGCAGTTTTGAATTGGAAGGATCAATTTTCCTCGCTGCTCTAAGATAATAAGTAGCCGCGCGATAATCTTGTCTGATAAGACAGATATTGCCGAGGAGAGAAAGAACTTCAACTTGCTGATCAGGTCTAAGAGGGACTTGTTTTCTTCCTTCTTCTAAAAGTTTAATGGCATCGACATACTTGTGTTGATTGGAGAGTGCGATAGCCATGTGTGTTCTTGCTGGAAGAAAATTTGGGCATATCTGAAGTGCATCTTTAAAATTGGTACAAGCCTCAGGGAATTGTCCCTGATCGATGAAATAGAGACCGCGTTCAAAGAAGCGGCGAACACGAATGATATCGGAAGCGGACATGTTGGGGGCTCCTGTTAATCGAGATCGAGGCTTGCAAAGCGGTTGGACGGATCAATTTGTTTATCACCTGCTGCGAGAGGTGGAGGATTGGATGGAGCTTGTTGATCGGGTGCATCTTCGCGGCTTGCTGCAGCTTTGGCAAAATCATTATCGGAATTGCTGGCGACTTCGGGATCATCGCCAGGGGCAACATCTGCAATAGGAGGAGGTGCATCAAGCTCGTCCTCATCTTCAGCTTTTGTGGGGGCTTCATCAAACATGAAGAAGGAGCTTCCTGTGCGATCACTTGGGCGACTGTCATCGGCAAAAAGATCAGCCATTGACGGTGTTTCAACTTTGGAAACTGGAGCCTGAACAGGCCGAGGTGCGCTTCGCCATGGTTTATTGTCAAGAGCATCCATGCGTTCTGCAGGGCTCATTTCTTCTTCATTAATCTCTTCTGAGGATGATTCTGAGGCAGAAGAATCTTTTGCCAGAGTTGGGGTTGGTCCGTTGAGATCAAATTCTGCATCACCGATAGAAACATAAACGGTATAGGGGGTAATCCTGAATTTTCCGAGTTCATCCATCTCAAGATTCTGCTGGAGATAGGAGAGCAGCTGGGAAAATGAGTATCCGGAAAATTCTCGCACAGATTCAGGTTTGCTGACTGCACTGTCGAGTTTGACCGGTTCATTGAGTACGTAAATGCGAAGCAGATGCTCCATCAGATCGACGAGTTCCTCTTTGGTGTACCGTTCGAGTGCGGCTTTGATTTCCTGGTGTTGTGCTGACGATGCCATGGAATGTCCTTTTATGTTGATTTCACTGCATTACCGGGCGAAAAAGCCGGCAAATAAAGCAAAAAGAAGTGTTATTTGAATGAAAAATCTTTTGGAATGATAGTCATGTGGTTTGGGCTTAAAGAAGAGCACCATTCTTGTCATCGGGGTGAATATCGCAGTCGATCATGACTGCACCGCGAAGATCTGCCTGAAAGAGATTTGCGCCGCGAAGATCCACACGAATTAGAATGGCATCCGAAAAATTTGCCGCATAAAGATTGGCATTTTTAAAAGACGTGTCAATCACCATTGAACGATGGAAATTAGTACGCGTCATTTCTGCATTCCCTCCATTTGTACTTGCAAATTGGCACTGGGCAAGGAATGCATTCTCAAAACTTGCGCCATAAATATTGGTGTCCTGAAACTGAGTTTTGACAATCTTTGCATTGACGAATGAAACAGTCTGCATTTCATTTTCAAAAAATGCGGAATTCTGAATGAGCGATTCTGAAAAGTCACATTGTCTTGCCGCACTGTTGAGCATATTCAGTTCATCAAATTCGCTGAATCTGAAATTGCTTTTGCAGAGATCACTGGCAGACCACTGAAGTGCTTTTGCTTCGAAACCTTCGAACGAAAGATTCTGGGTTGTTGCTCTCGTGATGAGGACATTGTTAAAGTGACGTTCCGCAAATGAGGTTTTCTGAATCACGACATTTCGGATGGCATATCCATCCAGAAGACCGCTCGAAATGGCGTCTTTAAGATCCATTTCTGAGGAAATAATGTTCTGAAAATCGCTCAGGGCTTTTGATTCTGGAGGCATAACTAATCCAATCTGTAAGTCTGAAAACTGTCCAAAAGACCGCAGTTATATTACCCCGAACTGAATTTGCGTCAACTGGATTTATGAGGGTATTTGAGGATTTCTGTGTCATTTGTGGAAATAAAAAAAGCCGCCCATGTTGGCGGCCTCTTCAGATGAAAAAGATGAAATTACAGGTTTTCCATGGCTTTTGCGATTTTGCCTTTGAGTTTGTCATCGGCAACAGCTTTATCGAGTGCTTCAAGATCAGCTTTGGAACCCTGAACAGCGATGGCATCAATGGAATATTCGCGAGCAAGGCTATTGGCATTTTCGTCTTTGACGATTTCGCTAAGAGCAGCGACGAGGTCTTTGGCATTGAAGTCTTTTGCCATGGCTTTCCACTCGTCTTTCGGAGCTTTTTTGAATTTGCTGATGACATTCCAAGCAGGCAGATCTTTGCTGCGCGGTGTTTTATTGAGGTAATCGATTGTGGCTTTGTTTGCTGTTGCGTCGTATTTATTGAAGAATGGATCATTGTACCACAGTTCCATCAGACCTTCTGCACA
>JAZRWV010000023.1:0-4872 GCA_045599925.1 Myxococcota bacterium | reverse complement strand
GGGATCCCCAATCTGGGCAAACTAAATTGATAATCCAACTCATCCCACATCATCACAGATAGGCAGCTTATTTTTACGGATGCTGTCAACGGCGTGGTGTATCCACCTCTATCCAAGAGCCCCCGGCTGAATAGTTACGCCTTTTTGGTTCAAATGCCTTTGCACAGGCAGATCAATCCGGTTTTGAACTCAGAGCAGGACTCGGTGTTCCTATCTTTGAAGCAGCTGGTGTCAGTATTGGTGATGAAGAAGTAGAAGGAACAGCTTTTGTCGGTGTTGGTATTAGCGTCGATATCGAAGCAATTTTCCGCTGGACATATTTTGGTCTCGGTCTTGAACAGCAGATCGGTGGCGTTTTTGCTACGGATCCCTGCGTTGTTCAGAATGGCTGGCTCGATAAAGGTGATGGCCTGTTCATTGGTGCAACCTACTTCATGCTCAAAGAATACATCCCCATCAATGGCAACATGATGATTACCATCGGTGAAGGTATCGGCGCGAAATATGGCGCAAACCCTGAAAATAAACGCGTTTATGCAGCCGATACGGATGCTTCTTTTGCCTTGAAGGCTGACATTGGATTCACGTACTTCATTATGGAAAGGTACGGTGTCGGCATTAACGTTGAGTACAATGCCTCCCTGGCTTTCGGTGACGGTCTGTCCTTCTCATGGGGCGTCACACCGGCTCTTACATTCGATATGATCTTCTAATACCACAAGTTCACTTTTAATATGCTCCCCTGTCTTCCACATGAGATAGGGGATTTTTTTTCAGAACACATTATTTATAAAATCTCATTCTCTGCCATGTGAATGTGTTGCCATGTGAATGAATTGCAATGTGAATAAATCGAAGATTAATGCCTGAGGCATTTCTTTTGTTATGTTTTGGACAGGCTGATTGCCTGGAATATCACGATATATATGAATGAACACACAAAAACAAAACCGGGCGTATTCGTCAGAATAGCCCGGTTCAGGCCGGGGCGTATTCGTTAGAATAGCCCGGCAAATCTCAATAAATCAGCTCAGGAATTTAAAAACTGTTCGAGAATATATTGATATTCTTCGACTTCACGCCCAATTCGCGTTCGGATTTCACGAACATCACGGAATGAATCAAATGACTCAATTTCAAACGGATCTTTATTGCGTTCCAGCTTGAAATACATCGTATCACCACTGATGCGAAGTGACGTGAATCCATTCGCAAACGAACTGATCTTGTCCAGTGTTTCAAAAAGGCGAGGAAGATTAAGTTCTCTGACAGAAACCGAGGGTTTCGAAACACCAGTCGGTACTGAATCATATTGATATGGAACAAATTCGTAATGATTGAGGAGCTCTTGCAAATTGGCACTATTAAAGCCAAATGACTTCATTTGTTCGATTTCTGTTCTTTTTAATACATCTCTTCTCCGCTGAATGACAAACGGCGTTGTTACAAAGCATTTGAGCTGAATTGCAATGAGCTGGCCCCGGAAAATGTCGACTGTTTTCTGGCTTTTTCCACTGCCGGTGGTTAGCGTCAAGTGCGTGTCGTAAAACTGGAAACGCATATCCTTGTACTTGCCGTCAAACCGATCCGAAACATCACCGCCATTCCAGATATTGTTACCAGCATTAAACTGCATAAATACTTTTTTCTGCTCACTGCTGAGAGAAGATACGCTTTCATTGCTGGTGTAGTTAATATTATCAAAACAACGACATAATTCGTTGTAAACGATCTCTCGTTTGAGGATATCTGTACGACTCTTCCTGACGTATCTCAGAGTGGGAATGCCAATAATTCCAACCAAAAAACAGAAGAATAGTTTTAAATAGCCAAACAGAATAATTATCGTAATGATGAGTGCAGGCCATCCTATGACCAATGCAAGACCTCGACGAACCAGCTGACCATGAATATCATCATCGCGATAGGTGCGTTTATAGCGTTTTTTTCGAGTCGTATCGAATTTAGGCGGATTGATTTCAGCAGCTTTCCGGACTTGCTCGGAATCGGATTTTACCCAGTCTTCAAGCAATTCATCCGAATCAAAAATGGACTTAACATTTTTGCTGCTATTGCTCTGATAGGGATTGTTGACCTCTATCGAATTGCTGATGATTTGTGGTTGCGCAGGTTTTGCGACGGATTGCGCAGATTTAATGGTTGTTTTTGCAGACGGAATGTCATGCTGATGCGCATTGGTTTTAGGCGTGTTCTGGGCATTCGTCGAATTCCAGTCTCCATTTTTCTTCGATTTATCAGCAAATGATGCAGATACGGCTTTTCCTGTGAAAGAATCTTTCGCTTCGTCGTGAAAACTCGCTGTAAAGGCTTTTCCTGTGAAAGAATCTTTCGCTTCGTCGTGAAAACTCGCTGTAAGGGCTTTTCCTGTAAAAGATTCTTTCGCTTCGTCGTGGAATGCTTTGGTTGTCGTTTTACCAAAAGCTTCATCATCCCATTTGTCCGCCCGGGTAATGCTCGGCTTTTGTCTGGGAGGATGATGTGGTGGTTTTCGAGTGGATGACTTTTCTTCGATGGAAGTATCGGCGAGCAGATAATCGTATGCTTTACTCGCGAGCGGCACGCCGTCTTCTGCTATTTCATCAAACAGGTGCTCGTATTTTGAAGAAAAGCCTGAAAATTTACCGGAACTTTCGGATTTTGATTCAGGCTTTGCAATGTCTGTAATGCCCCAGTCATCGGCAAGCAGGCGTTCAGCTTTAGCGGAAAAGCCCATGGTGTCCAGGTTGTCAGCCGCAAGCGCAATGGATTTTGATGGCTTTTCTGCAATTTCTGTGAATGAATCGAGTGCGAATTCATCGAATTTGGCTTTAGATTTTACTGATTTGAGAGAACTCGAAGTTTCGTCTGCATTCAAAAAGCTGTCGAGCTGCTGATCGAATTTTTCCACACTCCATGCCATGACTTATTTCTCCTAAGCTGCAAGTCAAAATCGTGTTCTTTTCTTATTTTTTTCAAGATTCTGCAAAGAAATTGTGGAGAAATGGCATTTTTGGGTTACTATTCAGCCGGGGCTCTGCCCCGCACCCCGCCAAAGGCCTGAGGCCTTTGGAATCCACAATGAAATTGCGGCGATACCAACGCAACAAACTAAGCCATATTTTAGTTAAGCGCGTGTAGGGGGCCCCTTCCCCATTCCGGTAAAAGCCTAGGCTGTACCTACATTTATGCTGAGTATAGATTTATCTCGGCTGAGCTGTAACATTTTTGGCTTAAAATGTACCGTTGAGTGGTTGGAATGAAATGCCGCAACTCAATCATGAGTACGGTTATTCAGTTTTGGGAAATGGATAAGGAAATAATTCATGAAACACATCTTTTTGTTTGCATTGACCTCTTTGATTTTAGTGGGTTGTTCCTGTAATCCGGACAAAACACCGGAAAATGCCAAGCAGTCAGAAGCTCCAGTCGCGGAAACAAGTGCGGTCGTTGATGCAAATGTTGATGAATCAAAAGATTCTGTTGCAGAGAATAAAGACGAGGTTAAAGCTGACGAAGCTAAAGCCGATGACTCCCAAAAGAAGAAAGACGGAACAATTGAAAAAGTGATTGCCTCGGAAGAAAATGGCGTCAGAATTGATGTGCATTATCCGGAATTCGGCGTGAGTGCTATCGATACCGTACTCGAGAACAAAGCAAAGAAATATGTCAACGAGAACAAGGCCCGTCTGGAAAAACAACGCAAAGACTATCCCGATGAGATGATACCATTTTATGAATACGGAATGACTTACGAAGTGGTTCGTTCGAGCTCCGATTCTGCCGATGTCGTGCTTTCACATAATGAATATACGGGAGGAGCCCATGGCATGACAGCTCTCGAAACGGTCATGCTGGACAAAGATGGCAATGAAATCGATCCCTGGTCATTGTTTGAAAATGTCGATGAAGAACTCCCCAAAATAAGTGAAGAAGCACGACGCCAGCTGAAGGAAAAACTCTCGAATTTTGAAGATATCGAGATGATGATCGATTCCGGAACCGAGCCGAAACGCGAGAACTTCTGCAACATGGTACGCACAGATAAAGGCGTTCGCATTTATTTTGATCCCTATTCGGTTGCCCCCTGGGCGGCAGGTATCCTTTATATTGATTATGACATGCCGTAATGGATGAAACAGAATGCGTCAATTCATATCGATTCTGACACTATTGTTGAGTTTGACTGTATGTGCGTCTGCACAGGCTCTTGAAGGCGATTGGGAAATCGGCGGAGCCCCCGGCGCAATACTGATGCCGTCACGGGACATTTATGGCGGCGGAGCTGAACTATTTGCTCGCTATTCCATTATCGATGGCTTAAGTCTGAACATGGGCGCCGGATTCTACGGTGCTCAACAGACGGACCTCAACAACTCGCTTGGCCTTTACACACTTCGCACCGGGATTTTTTATGCACTGGATGTCCTTCAATGGGTTCCCGGGATTGGGGTGAATATTTCTGCGCTCTTTTCTGAAAATGATGCGTGGAAATTTCATCGCGACGGACACGGCATGGGAATCGATTTCGATATTTATGTGCAATATCGAGGCATTCGTCACATCGGTATCGGAGTTTTCTTTAGCTATCATCTCGTTTTTGTCGACGCCGATTACATGACCGTGGGCTTGTCTTTGAGCTGGTATTCGGGAATGTTTTAACAATGAGCAATGTGCAATTGATTTAACCCCATCCAATCGATGATGCGGCGCATGCTACGCCGTTACGTGGATTTATTTTCGTTTCTCGTTGTTTTTGGGGGACGCGCGCTATCCGGCTTTGCTGGATACGCCGCGCGAAAAGGCCTATGCTGACGCATACAAGTCGGAGGCCAAGCGGTCTTAGGAAGACAACTGTGGTACCCAACTCCTTGG
>JAZRWV010000022.1:0-13965 GCA_045599925.1 Myxococcota bacterium | reverse complement strand
GTAAAAACAAAAAAAGTCGAGTTTTTTGCGCGGCATCTTCGTCGTCAACTGCGCTTTCTTCGTCAGTTACGTGCTAAGCACGCGCCTTCCTCATCAAGCTTGTTTCCTAGAATCTGCTCGCGTAAAAACAAAAAAAGTCGAGTTTTTTGCGCGGCATCTTCGTCGTCAACTGCGCTTTCTTCGTCGGTTACGTGCTAAGCGCGCGCCTTCCTCCGGCGCCTCGGCTCCTAGAATCTGCATCCATAAAATTAAAAAAAGGCTGTAATATTTTATAGAAATAACCAGGATTTTTAGGATGTGCTCCAGTTTTGACTTTTGTTTTTTGGGGCATCTTCTTCATCAAGCTTGTTTCCTATTTTATTAATATCAATAAAATGACTTTATTCGGCGTAAATACGCCGCAATGTCGAATTGCACATTGATTAAATTCTCTGGCGCATTATACATGAATAATTTATTAATCCGAACAGACAACTTTACCATATTCAGCAATGCAATCTCCATATGGTGTTTTGGCACATGCGACTTCCCCAAACTGTGCAACGCAATTATAACCGCATGCAACTTTTCCATATTGAGCTATACATTCCGCTTTTTCATGCGCCCAGAATGGAGGATCCCAGCATAATACTTGGCCATATTGAGCTATACAGTTCCCAAATGGTGTTTTGGCACATGCGACTTTCCCATACTGTGCAATACACTCATAACCGCATGCAACATCTCCATACTGGGAAATGCATTCAGCAAAGGCAGAACTCGCAAAAGAAATGGTAGCCAATAGACAAATCATACAGAATGATAAAATACGTGACATAACAACCTCCATACTTAAAGTTGATAAAGAAATTAATTACAAAAGATTAACTTTTGCATGATTTGTTAGTTTGGCAAAATGTGTGCCATGGTTTTATGTTTGGGCGTAAGTCACGTTCACCAGGTGTATGTTTAAAAGTCGTAACATCGGTGGTGTCAATGAGGCAAAGTGGCACATAGTATATGGTATGTCACCCCAAAAAAAACGGCCGCGTATGCGTGAGCATAGCGGCCGCAAAGCCCGGCGTATCGCAAAGCGATAGCCGGGAAAATATATATATATATACGTTAAATTTATTTACAGGTGCAGGATTCGCCAAATGAAAAATCTGTCGATGCAATCTTTTCCCAGGCGCATTCGATCTTGCACAGCAGATCGTTCGAAAGACCTGAATTTTTAAAAATGCTATCTACGCGTTTCAATTTGGAGACATTCCATCCGCTGATATCTTGATTGAATGCAGAGGCTTTCCAAAACATCCCCGTCATATTGGTGACGTTCGATACATCCCACTTGCTGATATCCTGATTGAAAGAAGCCGCTTCCTGAAACATATACCCCATGTTTGTGACGTTCGATACATTCCACTCGCTGATATCCTGATTGAATGCAGAGGCTTCCAAAAACATGTAAAACATATCGGTGACATTTGAAACGTTCCACTTGCTGATATCCTGATTGAAAGAAGTCGCGTCTTCAAACATACTTCTCATTGTTGTGACATTTGAAACATCCCATTTGCTGATATCACCGTTAAATGGATGCGCCCATCTAAACATCGCATTCATATCTTTGACTTTGGAAACCTTCCAGGTGTTGAGATCCTGATTGAATTTTCTTGTTGCATAAAACATACCGCTCATATTTGTAACATTTGAGACATCCCACTTGCTGATATCGATATTAAATTCATGTGTCCTTGAAAACATATAATACATATTGGTGACGTTTGAAACATTCCATTTGCTGATATCGGCATTAAAGATATAGGCACCATCGAACATACTTGCCATGGTGGTGACATTAGAAACATCCCATTTGCTGATATCGCCATTGAATTTGGTCGCATCTTCAAACATACCGCTCATATCTGTGACGTTTGAGACATCCCACTTGCTGATGTCGATATTGAATGCGTGATTTGTACTAAACATTTTACTCATATTTTTGACGTTAGAGACATTCCATTGGCTGATATCGTTATTGAAAATTCCAGTAAACATTCCACTCATATCTGTGACGTTCGAAACGTTCCATTGGCTGATATCACTGTTGAATGCCTCCGCATTCCAAAACATGCTGCTCATATTGGTGACGTTTGAAACATCCCAATTACTGATGTCGCCGTTGAATTCATCTGTGAATTCAAACATGCTGCTCATATTTTTGACGTTCGAGACATCCCATTTGCTGATATCACTATTGAAATTTGAGGCTAACTCGAACAGACTTTCCATTGTGGTGACGTTCGAGACATCCCATTTGCTGATATCGCTATTGAATTTCTTTGCATATTTAAAAGTCTTTAGCATGGTGGTTAGTGTGCTTGCATCGGGGATGTCCACTTCCGAAACGGAAGTCAGCTTTTTCGCATAAGAGAAGGCCTTTTCCCCAAGACCCACGGGGCCGAACGACAGAACCTGGACGAGTTTTTCTGCATTTTTCTGCATCGTTTTGTCGTAATCGTAATTCTTGTCCAATATGGCGAGGTAATTGACGTTCATCTGCCAGTCTTTGAGCGTTCCCGTGACAGAGACAGTGTGTGTGGTTTTTGAATCCTTGTATTCATGTGTTAAATCTTCACATTTTTGTGTGGATTCGGTTTTGCCGTCACCCCAGTCGATTGTAAAATCGCAGGCTGTAGCAAAGTTCAGTGGGAAAATGATGGAATTGTCGGCTTCTGATGTTTCCCAAATGGTTGTAAAAGCTTTTGGTGCGCAGCGACCATCACCTCGGCAGATATAATCTGAACTGTTGCACTGTTCATTCCCGATACAGCGAGTGGAGCATTGACTGATAAAACTGTCGCAGAACCCGTCGCCTTTGCCGGTTTCGGAGTCGCAGTCTGAATGTTTAACACAGGCTTTTCCCTGATTTTCTGCATCTTCAAACGCATCATTCATGTAATTCTGATTTTCATCTTCGACAGGGAGAACTTCAACATGAATGACAACCGGAGTCGCGAGGTCATCCGGATCAGAAATGGTAATGTCTGCCGAACAGGCTTCTGATACATCGGCGGCTTTCAGGGTGATTGAGGTGCCGTCTGAGCCAGTGCTAATGGAATTTTCAACCGTGACACAGTCGGTTTTGCTGGATTCAAAGCTCAGTGATTTATTCTCCGTCTGTTCGCTTTTTACATGATATGAGACATTGATGGATTTTTCGGTGTTGGCTGACATGACAGCACCTGTGTTGTCGACGGCAATCACGGCACATGGACCTGTTGCCGGACATTTGACACAGGTGCCGCCTAAACACTCATTTTCACACTTGGTGTCTTCAATCCACTGATTGTTTTGGCACTTCATGACTGATTGATTGTTATCGCCACACTGGAGTTTGCCTTCTTCACATATCGCTTCGGTTTGTTTTGGCTTGCATGTTCCATTTACGCATTCATAATCGTCGCCACATTTTGGATCGCAGGAATTATCGCCGGGATTTTCTTGTTTTGGCTGACATTCGCCATTTACGCATTCATAATCGTCGCCACATTTTGGATCGCAGGAATTATCGCCGGGATTTTCTTGTTTTGGCTTGCATGTTCCATCTACGCATTCCTGGTCTTTGCCACATTTTGGATCGCAGGAATTATCGCCGGGGTTATCTTGTTTTGGCTGACACTCGCCATCTACGCATTCCTGGTCTTCGCCGCATTTGGGATCGCAGGTGGATTCGATGCACTGGCCATTCTGATTACAACTATTGGGACATTCTGACGGACAGTTGTTTCCAGAATTGCCTGAATCGTCAGAACAGGCGGCCAACAAAATGCTACATGCCATCAAAAAACGCACAGATTTTTTCATCAACGCTTTTTCCTTTAATGAAGTAAGAACATAGAAACATGGAACAGCTCCATGAAAATTCGGTTTTTTAGACCGTGAGTAAAATGTTATGCTAATTTTGTACCAATCTTTGATAAAAAAGCGGCCGCGTATGCGCGCCGCATCGCCGTTTTATGAAACGGCGATGCGCGCATAGCGGCCGCAAAGCCCGGCGTATCGCAAAGCGATAGCCGGGCAAAAATCAATATAAAATGAATGAAATCTGTCCCTCAGATTTGAGTATTATTTGGTGAGATCGTATTTGAACACGAAGTGTTTCCAATAGGTGGCAGTGTCATTGGGCTTTTTCATTGGAGCGGTCAAATTGATATAGACGATGCCATCGGAGACGCGGATGCCTTCTGACTCAAAATAACCGATGTGATAGAGGCTTTCATTGCCGTTGCTGTCTCTCTGATTGATCATGGCATCCAGTTCATTGTTGTTGAGATAGAGCACTTTTGTATTTTCATTGGGCTCAGGTCGGTTGCCTTCCGTTGCACCATTATTCGTCAGGAAATATTCACCAACTTTTTTGCCGTTATATGTGAAAACACGAATTTTGATATAGGAGTGGCGTTGATAATGTCCGCTGGTTTTAGTCATATTGTCGCCATATCCCGTAATGGTATAGAGAAGGCCATTTTCTATTTCTGCCCCCTGCTCAAGAATACCAGGGGTACTCTCGTATTCCGCCTTAAGATCTGACAGATCCTTAACTTTGACCGTGGGGTGCTGATTACTCTTGAGATTTCCGTCTTTTTCGACGCGATCGATGGGACGCGGAAGTGTGACCGATTTTGCAGCGAGGGCTTTGGCTTTGCTCAGATTGAATATTTTCACATGCATTCGATTGGTGCCGTCATTGGGATTATAATAATAGGCTCTGAAGCCAAATCGGTTATTTTTGGCATCCATCATGGGTTCGAAGCTGTGATAATAGGATTTTTCATCTCCATCATTATCGGAATAGTAATAATGTTCATCGATGTCTTCGGGATAATAGGACGTATTTCCGGCAAGTTTGACGCGTGAAATGGTCTGACTGAACTTGTAGCCTTCCGTGTTTTTGTTTTTGCCGGCTGTAAGATCATAGCTGTCGCCGTTTTTTTTGAGCGTTCCATAATTGGATAACCAGGCAAAATGGCCGTCATTCGTTTTTTCAATGATGAGGTTCTGGCCATGCCCGGAATTATATAAAATCATTGAATTGGATGTTTTCTTGTCGCTGTGAGAATAACGGAAAACATGCATGATATCGCCGGAAAGTGTCACGTCGCCGAGTTTCCTGTTGCTCGATTGTGGCTGTGTATAAAATGAATAATCCGAATTATAGAAATCAAATCCCTGGGTATGTGCGTTGTATTTGAGTGTCAGAGGCCCCTGGTGAAGATGGATATATTCTCCATTTTCTATTGCCGTGAGGTCATCATTGAAATTGTCCAAATCCAGGACGTGAATTTTAGTTGTTCCTTTTATATTGGTGTTTTTCAGGGATGCCGTGAGGGTTGCAGTTCCTTTGTGAACGGATTTGAATTTGGCTTTTATCACGCCATCGACCTTGCCTGGGGCAACTGTAACGACATCCGTATGGGATGATTCCAGAACGATATCGGAAGCACATGGGGCGGTTTCGAGATTATAGGTTGTTTTTTCTGTTTTAATGGACACCGATGAGGATGATTCTGTTCTAGCGACTGAACCAGGAACGAGAATATCGATTTCCGGGAAGGAGAAGGAGATTACTGTGACGAGTTCGTTGCCGCAATAGCCACATTCACCAGCTTCATTGCAGGAATTAGGGCATTCATCCGGACAGTTGTTGGGACAATTTCCGTTTTGGTCGCATTCATCCGGGCATTCATCTGGGCAGGATACGGGGCATTTTCCGTTTTTGTCGCACTCATCCGGACATTCATTCGGGCAGGATACGGGGCATTTCCCGTTCTGGTCGCACTCATCCGGGCATTCATCCGGGCAGGATACGGGGCATTTTCCGTTTTGGTCGCACTCATCCAGGCACTCATCCGGGCAGTAGTTGGGGCAATTACCGTTTTGGTCGCAGGAATCCGGGCATTCATTCGGGCAGATGGGATCACATTGCCATGCGTCATTTTGACAGACACAGGTTTCGTGGGGTGGATCCTGTGTACATGTGTCAGAAGTCGGTATGGATGAGGAAGATTCGTCACATCCTGCGAAACAGGTTATTGCTGTGATGCCTAAAAGGATAGCAGATGGTTGGCGTTTCATGGGTTCCTTGATGAGTTTGAATTGAAATGGGTTCCATCTCGTTTCTGTAAAAGTCTGTTTTTTCCTATATTTTAGCTGTTTCATGTTCTCCGAGGTTGAGTTGTAACGTTTTTCATTACCTCTTGCATGAAAATACTGAATAACATACGATAAAATCTTGTTTAGCTGCATACGGTAGTTTGTATTTAGGTCAATAACAGGATTGTAAAAGGTAGAACGATGAGAAAATCCTTGTTTTGTGTCGGGTTATGCATATTTGCAGTTGTGGTGAACGCCTGTGACGATGTCCATGAAATTAAGATTGTTGTGGATTGTTGTGAGTACTATTGCGCAAAAGGGCTTGATGCTGTGAATGCGTATCAGTTTCCGAAAGATGGGCCAAATCGATATGCTTGTGCAGACGTATCTCTCTGTGATTGTTCGGCATCCAGGGATAATTGTGGGAATCAAATCATAGACAAAAATGAGATTTGTGATGGTGACAACGTCGCCGGCAAAACATGTGATGACCTCGTCGCAGGTACCGTCGGACCCCTGAGTTGTCAGTCCGATTGTCTTGAATTCGATGTATCGCAGTGTCAGCCCGTCACTCCCGTTTGTGGAGACGGCGAAATCACTGGCGAAGAAGTTTGTGATGGGGAAAATCTTGGAGACAAAACCTGTCAGGATATCGTTCCGAATACAACTGGTACGTTGAGTTGTCAGTCCGATTGTCTTGAATTCGATGTATCGCAGTGTCAGCCCGAACTCCCCAAAACATGTGGTAATGGCCAAATCGATGAGAATGAGGTCTGCGATGGTGAGATTCTTGGCGGTCGAAACTGTGCAAGTCTTGGAACGGGATATACCGGTTTGCTCAAGTGCAGCGATGATTGCCTTGAGTATGACGAAAGCGGTTGTGTGCCACCTGAACTGCCAAAATGTGGAAATGGCGTGTTGGATGATGGCGAGTTTTGTGATGGTGACATTTTCCGCGCACCCTATACCTGTAAATCGATTTTTGGTCCGGGCTCCGAAGGCGAACTCAAATGTGATTCCACTTGTCTTCATTTCAATATGAGTGGCTGTACACCCGCAATGAATTTCGACAATGGTTCAATTCAGATTAATGAACGTTGTGACATGTCATATAACAATGGCCAGGCTCCCTGTTCTGAATATTACGGTGCCGATGTGACGGGAATGCGCATGTGTAATGAAATGGGCCGCTATGATATCAGTGCGTGCATGTCTGCTGAGCATTGCGGAAACGGCATCGTCGAGCCTGAACTTGGTGAATCCTGCGATCCTGGAATTTCCGAAAGTTATGATCGGGCCTGTGAAGATACATTTGGTCCGGGATCAACGGGAATCGTGGTTTGTGACAGGCTTTGCAAATATTCTACGACTCTTTGTACTGTATCAGAGGCCTGTGGCAATGATGTCGTTGACAATGGAACTAATGGCAGGCCCAATTATAGTGAAGTTTGCGATCCCGGTGATCTGAAAAAGAAAACATGCGCTCATCTGGGTACGGGGTATCATGGCGAGCTTGGTTGTCTGATTAACTGTTCCGGGTTTGATTTCAGCAATTGTGAGCCGCCTGGAGTGTAATTTTCGTGTTTTATGATTTGGGGCCTGCTATCGCCGGGGCGATACGCAGGCCTTTCCTCGCTATCGCCTTGGCGATACGCGAGGAATTTCGGCGTAGAAATAGAGTTCTTCAATTGAAAATCATTTGAAATTCGGTATGCTAATCGACGTTTTTAATCCATTTGGATTAATCGGCGAACAAAAAACAAGGAGAATTCGAGCATGAAAATGACAGGGCGCCGGGAAAGCGCGAATGTTCAGGATAAACGTGGTGTCAGTACATCTGCAAAAGCTGCAGGTAGTGTGGGTGGTTTAGGAATTGTCGGTGTCATCCTTTACTTCATTTTAAGTGGTGGAAATGTTTCACCTGCCGTCATTTCACAGTTATCCGGTGGGACAGGAGGGACAACGACAACACAAACAACAAAAAATACGACAGATACTGCGTATTATAAGAATAACGCCGATTTCGCGAATGAAGATGAACTTTTTAAGTTCACTTCACAAGTCCTTGCAAGTACAGAAGATGCTTGGACAAAGATATTTCAAAAAGAGGGCAAAAAATATGTCCCGCCTAAAATGACGGTCTTTTCTGAAGTTACAGATTCCGGATGTGGAACAGCTAAATCCAATATGGGACCTTTTTATTGCCCGGTTGATCAGACTGTGTACCTCGATTTGCAGTTCCTGACGACAATGAAAAAAACGTTGGGTGCTGATGGTGATTTTGCGTTTGCTTATGTCATTGCACATGAGGTTGGGCATCATGTTCAGTATCTGACGGGAGAGCTTGCAACCTATCAGACAATGGAACAAAAATTGAAAAAATCTGGTAAAATTGCTGAATCTAATTTCGTTTCTGTTCAGATTGAGCTTGAAGCAGACTGTTATGCTGGTGTTTGGGGAAATACCGAAAATAACGTTTATAAATCGCTTGAATCAGCCGATTTTATGGAAGCTTTTCAGGCAGCGAAAGCAGTTGGTGATGATACACTCGGAAATACTCGCCGGGATACGTTTAGTCATGGCTCAGCTAAGATGCGCCAAAAATGGTTTACAAATGGATTTAAAGTTGGTGATCGCAAGGTTTGTGATACCTACAAATATGCATCTTTGAGCGAACTTGAGAAATAACTCATTTGGGGATGTCGATAGCAATGAAGGGTAGTTGAATTCAAATTCAATTATCCTTCGTTGTTTTTCATGATTATTTTAAGATACTCGCGATAAAAATTTGCATCTGACAGTAAATTTTGTGGTTTGATGCCAAGTGATTGCATTGACTATTAAAAAAAAAAAAGAAAAAAATCGACATGTCAGGTGTCACAATTTTTTTTTGAGGTAATCATTATAAGTGAAGGATATGTTGTCCTTCTCTTTTTTTGGAGAAAATGATGCCTCAACGTTCTCCTCCTTGATGACAATAGAGGTGGCCGACCGGTTTTTGAACCTGATGCATACGTACATCTGGCGAGAAATCGGATTTGGAACCAAAAACATAACGTATTTCCCATGCACATTCCCGTTCTGACGAGGACTGTTTGTGTTCATGATGATACGACGTCACTGCGGACAAATACGTCGTCCCTGTGTTGAGACAGCTTTTTGCAAAAAATGCAAAAAATGCTTTGCACTCGTGTATTTTCTGCAAACTCGCCGGAACTTTGGCTGGCGCGACGGTGGGTGGGGGAGAGAGAGTCCCGAATGGATATGAGGGACGAATTATGGTTTCCGGCTGGCGCGACAGCGGTGAGAGGCGAAGCGCATTCCATATTGTGAACTGAGGAAGGGGGGAGAGAGAGTCCCGAATGGATATGAGGGACGAATTATGGTTTCCGGCTGGCGCGACAGCGGTGAGAGGCGAAACGCATTTCATATTGCGAACTGAAAAAGCCGAGATTTGTGACGTCCTGTGAACGTCACAAAATGCATGGAAATGAGTCCACAAAAAAGCCAGAAAGCAATTTGCTTTCTGGCTTTTATATCATTTGGAAATGGGCATCAGCTGCCATTGAAATAGGAGAAGTGCATGTAGTCGCAATATCTTCCGCCCCAGCCAAAGCCATATTTGCCCAATATTTTTACAACTGGGTGATCTGTGGAACGAATAACTGTATCTGAGTTGGATTGATTTGCGACCTTTTTGCTCTCATCAAACGGGTTGTTGCTGGGATTGATGTCCAGAGCAACGCCATATGAATGATAGGAGAGTGACTGGCTGTTTGGTTTATTGGGATTTTTGATGGTCCTGTAATTGTAGGTTCCTAGAGAATTGAATTTGAAGGTTGTCTGTTCATAGACTTCCTGGAACATATTCTGGAAATGTCCCACGAGGGCTTTATGAACTGTAAGTGTTTTGGAATTGCTGCTATTTAACCCCCTCGCTTTGACGGTGACACTTGAGAGGAAACCTTTAACCCAGCTTTCTGGATCGCCGCTTTTGGTTTTAGTCAATTCGCGTCCAAACAAGGCTTTCTGTTTTTCTTTGATAGTGCCATTGTTGTCGATATCTGACAGATTGTAGGTTGGTGAAATGCCAAGTTTACCAAGGGTACCACTGCCGCATTTGCCATCGATATCGATTTTTTGCTGAATCTGGAAAGCTGTAATGGCGTAAATTGTGGCCTCATTGGGAGAACCAGTTTGAGAGACATTGAGCTTTGCCTGGATAGCATTCCATGTCTCTTTGCTGTACATTTTGTTGACGTTCCATGCAACGACGGCAGCAACATCAGAAATGTAGGATTTGGCTTCATCAATGATTGACTGGTCGAGTTCGGCTGCTGGATCCGGTTCTTTAACAGTTTGTGTGGGGGCGGGAGTGGTTTGTGTATTTTCAGTCGCAGTTGTTGCTGTTATGCCGAGTTTTTTGAGTGTATCTTTTCCACATTTGCCATCGATATCGATTTTCTGCTGAATCTGGAAAGCAGTAATGGCATAGATGGTGACTTCATTGGGAGCGCCAGTTTGAGGAACGTTAAGTTTTGCCTGAATGGCATTCCAAGTATCTGAACTGTAATTTTTATTGACGTTCCAGGCAATAACTGAATCGACGTTAGAGATGTGAGCTTTTGCTTCATTTAGGGCTGTATCATCGACATCCTTGGCGGAACCTTGAGTTTGAGTTTCACCGGATTTGGGTTTGGATGGTTCTGTTGAAGCTGTAACGCCAAGTTTCTTAAGCGTCTGAGGACCACATTTACCATCGATATCGATTTTTTTCTGAATCTGGAATGCAGTAATGGCATAAACGGTGATTTCATTTGGTGCGCCGGTTTGAGATACATTCAGTTTTGCCTGAATAGCATTCCATGTGTCTTCATTATATTTTTTATTGGCATTCCATGCGATGACTGCAGCGACATCAGAGATGTAGGATTTAGCCTGATTAATAACATCTTCCGGAAGTTCGCTTTTGGGATCAGAGGTTTTGTTCTGATCGTCGGCTGTATTCACTTCTGGTGTTTTTTCAGTGGCAGGTGCAGTCTGCTGATTCTCTGTTTGAGTGGCAGCGGGAGCTTCTGTTTGTTCGACTGGTTTTGCGGTTCCTGGGATTTTAAGTACCTGACCGACATGAATGACATTCGGATTGGAGATGTTGTTGTAGTCAGCCAAAGCCTTATAGCCACCAGCGACGTGGAATTTGGAGGCGATCGAACTGAGTGTATCACCGGATTTCACGGTATAGGTTTCTTCAGTTACACTAACAGGTGCCGAAGGCGTCTCTGTTGTTGTTGATTCAGTCGCAGAAGTCTCTGGTTTGGTTTCAGGTGGTTGTGTGGGGTGTTTTTGAGGATCAGCCGGAGCGACGTTAATATTATCTTTATTAGATGCAAGGCCGCTTTGGGCAATGCCGCCAGAAGCAACAGCCGCGCGATCCGCATTCAATGCCTCACAGATTTTGAAATAGGAGATACTTGCTTTGTCATCACCACTTTTGTTGTAATAAGTTGTGAGGCCATCAGCAGTTCCTGGGGTACCAGCTACTGTGTTTGCGCCCGGTTTGACGCCGACGGAAGCCCATTCATAGGCTGCTGCTCTGGCTGCGGCATCAATGTCATCACTTTCACCGTTGATGTAATTGATAATGGCACCTCTTCCTTTCTTGGAAGTGATGAGATATTCGGAGAAGCATCGATCCTGTGCACTGGGGGAAAATATGTCGCTGTCTTTGAAACCGAGGGATGTCTTTGCACCTTTGAGTGTATCGGGAATCATCTGGAATTTACCGACAGCAAAGAGTTTACCCGTTCGGGTTTCGGGACCATCACCATCGCGGTAACTGATATTGAGAGTTGAACCATCTCTCTGAAGTGCAATGATTTCGCCAAAAGTGTGTTCACTGATGGCTTTGCCATCGATAAGACCGAAGTATGAGCTGTGAAGTTTGGGTGAATAGTGGTTGAAAACGTCGTAAGGATTACAGACAGCCCCATTTCTGGCATTGGCGTGATTGGATTCACCACTTGTCAGTGTATCGGCGAGGCTGCCGTGAGCCAGGTCAACTCCCTGAGAAGGCTGATTATTATTAGTGTTGGTGTTGCTGGTGTCATTCTGAGGGAGATTGGCAGGCTCTTCGACAGTGGTCTGAGTATTATTATTTTCAGAATGAGACTGAATGTTGCCGATATTGGTTCCCGCAGCAGAGGATGTAACGTTAATGTCTTCAAATGAACCAGAAAGTTCTCCCTGATTGCTCAGAGTGGAGCGTTCATGGTTAAGAGCCCAATGGCGCCAGCCAGCCTGGAGCATGTTGGCTGCATTTTCCGGGTCAGCGAACATTTCGCGTCCCATCAGGGATAAGTTTGCATAAACGCCGATGCCGATGGGATGTTCTTCAACAGCGGCTTCGAAATCTTTGCGGTAGCTGCTGTACCAGTCGCCGCCTGTGCCGCAGATTTTGTTATAATAGACGCGAGCTCTTTCTTTGAGTTTGTTGTAGGCGGCTTCTGTGTAATTATCACCCCAGACTCTGGAACATTCAGATCTCAGCCAGCTTTCTGGCATGAGGATATCAAACATCCATGTGCCCTGGCCTTCGGAATTATAGACCTTGGCATCGGAGTTTTCTGTGGCATGGGCTGCTGTGGTATGTCCATAGACAAGCGCCTGTTTTCCAAGTCCCATAGCCATCTGAGCTGCCAGACTGTCGTCACCGTTGGCGGCGTTGCAGGCATACAGCTGAACGCTGACGTCGTCTTTAAGAGCGTATTTGGTTTCGCTGATAAAGTCGTTGAGGTTGCTGGTGTTCAGTCCGGTACCGGGCATATAAAGGTTTTGTTTTCCGCCATGGTAGTAAAGCGAAAGGTTTTTAATTTTGAGATGACTTGGAGCATCCGGTGCCGTAGCAGGTTTTGCTGCCGTATAACGGCTCATGAGTGTGTCATAAGTGCGTTTGATAAGGGTTTTGACAGCACTGACGTTGTTGGCAAGCATCGCATTGCCCATATTTAGAATGCTGTCAACTGAGTTATAGGCTTTGGCTCCGCCCTTGGCCTGTGTCGTAAATTCGGCATTATTAGTGTTGTTTTCATAGCCGGCATTGCCGAATTCGTCCTTTTGAACGCCGCCGTAAAGTGACAACGAAATGCCATCAGGATGGGTTTGTTGAATCGCATCGACAGCAGCATCGCCGGTTGTAACGATTCCTCCTTCAGACTGCGTTTTTTGCTCATTCTGAGCACCTGCAAGTCCGGAATTGACACCAGTGTCTCTGCCTTGCTTTTCAATTTCTGTTTTGGGGGCTGTAGAAGTTTGCAAGCCAACATCAACGGCCATTTTCAGTCTCCGTGGTTGAGGGATGTATATCCGGTGATGCAGACCGGATAAACTGTTCCTGTTTTTGTTTGTTCATAAACAACAATACCATTTACCTTTTGCCTTATTATTATGATTTTAGCAAGAAGTTATCATTATATAGAAAGCAAAGGGTTGTAGTTTGTATGGTTATTTGCGTTCATGTGAAATGCGCAAGGAGAAGAGGACGATGACGACGAGCGTCGGCGTTAAAATTTGATTTGGGGGCAGGCTGCGACCTTCGGTCATACGCCTGGCCTTTGCGGCTATTGCATACGCCGCAAATCACGGCTATTGCCTGGCAATACGCCGTGATGCATTTTTTTGAAAATAAAATTTGACGCGCGGTTTTAATCCGCGTATAAGGCCGCCTCGTCCGACGGGCTGAATGCAAATTCGCCGGTCAGGGTTTTGAAAATTGAAAAGAAGAAAGCGATAGAGAGAATTGGATTGTGAAATCCAAAATCCAATAATTGT
>JAZRWV010000021.1:0-11920 GCA_045599925.1 Myxococcota bacterium | reverse complement strand
CTTTTATGAGCTTGTTAAAGAGGATTATTTCTTTTTGAGTCCGGCGAGGACATCGCCGAGGGAACCGAATTTAGCATCATCTTTGTAGCTGATGGAATCATCGCGTTTGTTATTGCGTGGAGCGCGTTCGCGTGGAGCTTCATCGGCATTTTCATCACGGCGAGGAGCGCGGGGTTTGCGAGCCGGAGCGGGCTGAGAGGCATCGCGCGTGGAGAGTGTGAGACGTTTCTTGGCGGTATCAACAGCGATGATCTTCGCGGTAATTTCGGTACCAGGAGCTGCTTCGGTCCAGCCGCGAGTAGCTTCACTGAGTTCGCTCATTGGAAGAAGGGCAGTGAGTTTTGGGGCGATTTTAACGAAGATACCAAAGTTTGTCACGGAATCGATTTTACCGGTGATATCTTTACCGACGGGATATTTTTCTTCAGCATTTGTCCATGGGTCAACCTGCTGACCTTTGTATGAGAGGGAGATTCTGTGTTTTTCGTTGTTGACGCCGAGGACAGTGACTTCGATTTTGTCACCGACTTTGACGACATCGTCGGGATTTGTGATATGGCGATCCCAGGTAAGTTCGGAGATGTGAACGAGACCTTCGACACCGCCGAGATCGACGAAGGAACCGATTTTTTCGACATTGCGAACGACAGTACCTGTGACGCGGGAACCGATTTCGATATTGGCGACGAGGGCGTCAAAAGGATCAGCTTCGAGGTGTTTCATGGAGAGGGAAAGTTTAGATTTTCCGTCTTTATCGGTGAGAGAGAGGACATAAACTTTTACGTCCTGGCCGACGGAGAGCACTTCTTTTGGATGATCGATATGCTGATATGAAATTTCGGAGACGTGAACGAGACCTTCGACGCCGCCGACATCGACGAAAGCACCGTATTTTTGGATGGAAACGACTTTACCATCGAGAGTGGCACCGACTTCGATTTTTGACATGGCTTCTTCGCGTTTAATGCGGGATTCTTCGTCGATGAGGGCAGTTCTTGAGAGGACGATATCGTGACCGCGTTTAGCGTACTTAATGATTTTGAAATCGAAGGACTGTCCGACGAGGGTATTGGGATCTTCGACTTTACCTTTCTGAATCTGCGAAAGCGGGCAGAAAGCGCGTTGGCCCATGACTTCGAGTTCGAAGCCGCCTTTATTTGTGGCTTTAACGAGGGCTTTGACTGCGCAGCCGGACTGGAAAGCTTCTTCGAGGGCGATATTTCCAGCTTTAAGGGAGCGGGAGAGACGGATGGTACCATTTTCAAAGCCAATAACTTTAGCTTTGATGGTATCACCGACGACGTGAGAAAGTTTTCCATCTTCGGGGTTGAGGAGCTCAGAAACCGCGATAGAGGCCTCGGCTTTGGCGCCAATATTCACATAGGCGAATTCAGCACCTATCTGCACGATAATGCCTTCGACGATCATTCCTTTCTCGAAGGATTTCTGTTCGAGATTCTGTTCGCTTTCAGCGAGCAGTTTGGAGAAATCTTCTTCAGCTGCTTCGGAGGCAGAAGTTACCTGGGTATTAACAGTGGATTCCGTCACGGAATTCTGATTTTCATCGGCCATCATAAATTTCCAAAAAGCTCCATAAAAATGCCTGTATAGAACAGGTCATAACCTTTGCCTGAGAGATCAGGACTTGTGAAGAAAACGGCGGAAACGACCGCCGGGCTTATGAATGAAGGAGCGCAAGGATTTCATTGAGCTCCCAATTTTGAGCATCATTAAGCCGTTTTCTGAGTTGAATCTGAGCTTTTGCGAACGATTCAAGTTGTTCCTCGATCTTTGGTTTAGCAGATTTTCGCCATTTTGAACGCTGGTCGGGATTTAGTGCGAGGATATCGCGATTGAGAGCATTCATCATGCCGGCAGCTGCAGGTTTTGAAGATTCGATATAGTTGCGCAAAGCGTCAAGATTTTGAACGGGGTCATCGTATTGAGCCTGCATAATTTTCGTCAAATCACCGAGGAGTCTCAGATAGTCGGTTTCGATGACAATCTGCTCCGAATCTTCAGACTGAATCTGTGTACTGCTACATCCGGAAATCAGAACTGAAATGATGAGGAATATGGCGAAATTGCGGCAGAAAATGAGCACGTTTGAATCTCCATACGGCTGCTTTTTCCCATAGAAAAAGCGGGAACATTCTGAACCCGTCTAAAATGTTTGTCAAGATTCGTTATGCAATATTAATTCATAGGGGGTTACAACTCAGCAGGAGTGAATCTCAGCCGGGGGGGACTGTGTGCTTGGGCGCGCGGCTATTGCATACGCCGCGCCGCCGCCGCTATTGTGCTCGTTCCTGCGCGCATACGCGGCGGCTTTTTTTTATTGTTCTAAATATCGGTTTAGCTGGGGACTGTGGCGCTCATGAACGCGGAGTACTGCTGGATAATGAAATTGTTTCCCGTGTCATGCGCCATTTTTCTCTTTGACTCAGTCGTAACCTCGTTGTCATAATTGGAATGAATTTGAATTGCCAAAGGCACTTTTCTGCGTTAATCTGAAAAACGAGGTGATATTCCTCAGTCATGAACCGGGCTGAAGCGGGAGAAGTATTCAACCTTTCATTTTTTTCCTTTCAAAAATTCTTCACAATATAACTCACCTAATAAATTATCCCTCTTTCTTCAGCCTCATGCTTCTTCCACTTGAGCCCGGCAATGACCTTTTCACATGGACGTCAGATTGCGTTGTCATCTTATTATTACAGTTTGGTTCAGATGAGTGACAACAGGATTAATTGGGCATAAGACTATGGATAGACCATTGGCACTGTATCGACGGTTTCTTTGGGAATCGAAGAATATTTCATGGATATACACATCGGGGATTTCCCAGCTGCTGGCCTCCCGGAAGATGTATTTTGAATCCTGTTCCATGGCGCAGCATTTGTTAAATGATGCACAGCAGCGCGAGGTGGATGATTTGATCGTGGCGGCAACGCTGGCGGCTGAGTCGCAGGTTGAACGCGATGCCTGGGGCTGGACGATTCGTATTCCTCTAAAACCGTGGGGGTTGTTCTGTGGTGTTGAACCGGAAGGGATGGTCTGTGCGCGTTTTAACAATCTCGATCCGGCTGCTGCGCAGGATCCTATCGGCATGTTTGCGGTTCAGCGTGTCAGTGCGGAGTCTCCGGTTCGCCAGAGTTCGCTGATTCCCTGCGATGTTTCAGCTCGTTTCCTCGTGGAGCAGTACTTTACTGAATCAGAACAGCTTCCGGCCAGAATTGCCATTAAGGGAAATGAGGGGCTGATGGCTCTGAGCATGCCCAATGCAGAATGGGATATTGTCAAAGATCTTTCTGAAGCTGACATGCTGTCTCTTTTTCATGAGCTTTTGCGCGAATCCGAGCCAGCTGAACAGTTGAAGCAGGATTCAGAACTTTCGGAGAAAGCCCGACAGATTAAGGAAAAATTCGCAGAGGCAAAGGGACAGGAAATTGGCTCGCTGATCGGTGACTTGAAGCTCATGCATGAAGCAGTATTTTTCTATGGCTGCCGATGCGATATTCATCAGATATCCCAGATGCTGGCCAGACTTTCTGCATCGGATCAGGAGGCTCTCTGGCAGGGCTCTGATTCGCTTGAAGTTCAGTGTCCCCGATGTGGCAGAACCCATGTCGTTACTCGCGATAAGATGAAATCATAAAATGTCAGAACGACCAATCGTGATTCAAAAATATGGCGGCAGTTCGGTTGCCACCATAGAAAAACTTGAAAATATAGCTGAATGTGTGGTTCGCAAGCAGGCGGAAGGATACGGGGTTGTTGTCGTCGTTTCGGCGATGGGGAACAAAACCGACGAGCTTTTGAAGCTTGCGGGGCAGATCACACCGGAACCTCCGGCGCGAGAACTCGACATGCTGCTGAGTACCGGCGAACGGACGACGATGGCTCTGCTTTCGATTGCGATCCAGAAGAGAGGTGCACAGTCGATCAGTTTTACCGGAAGTCAGTCGGGAATTATCACAACAGACTCCCACTCGCATGCGCGCATCATTTCTGTGCGGCCTTACCGCATTCAGGATGAACTGGAGCGCAATAAGATTGTCATTGTTGCTGGTTTTCAGGGCACCAGCTATAAAAATGAAATCACGACGCTTGGACGCGGTGGTTCCGATATGACAGCGATTGCACTCGCCGGGGCTTTGTCTGCGGAAAGCTGCGAAATATATAGCGATGTCGACGGGGTTTATACAGCGGATCCCAAAATCGTGCTGGATGCTCGCAAACTCGATGAATTGTCGAGTGCCGAAATGCTTGAAATGGCACAGCATGGTGCGAAAGTGCTTCACGACGAGGCTGTTTTGTATGCCCATCGTCATCAGATAGCCTTGTATGCCAAGAAATCGCATGTCGAGAATACGAGCGGAACACTGATTCGTCCGGACGGATGGCCTGATTATGCGATAAAGGCTGCAGAGATGCGTCCGACAGCCGTGGTGACTGCCAAAAAAGTGATGCTTGTTTGTGTTCGGAACGCTGGATTTTCGCGTCTGCTCGAAAATATCGCGGCATGTGATGGCGCGAAAATTATGGATATGGCCGTAAATGCTGAATCAGGAAGCATTCTTCTCGACATCTGGAACTGTTCGGATTCAGAAAGCGTATCCAGGCGAGTTCTGGATGGCGTTTCAGAAGGAAAGACGAATGGCTGTGTGCGCAATGTGACAGTTGTCGGACAGGATATAGGACGCAATGCCGCATTCATATTAAAACTGGAACAGGCCGTTGAGGCACTTCATGTGATTCCTGAAACCATATTTATGCAGCCCAATGCCGTGACATTTGTGGTTGCCGCAGATGAAGTGTCAGCCGTATCGAATGCATTGCATGCATTTATCTGAAAAAAGTCGGTGCGTATTGCGGAGCAAAAGCACCGACAGTGAGCCGTATGCCCGCAGGGCAAAGGCGAACTCGCGGAAATAACAAGTCTGAAAGGCTTGTTATGAAGCGTTTTATATTCAATGAAAATAACGAAAACCGAAAATAAAATGATTAAAAAGTAGTCATTGAAGGTAACAATCGAGTAGAATAAGAATGTTTTGATCTCGGTTTTCGGAGGAGACCTAATGAAAATGAAACTTGGTCGTTGTCTGCTGGCAGCGTTATTATCATTCTGTGCCGCATCTGAAGCATACGCTGATGGTTTTGATATTCGTCAATTTTATCCGATTACGGGTTCTGAAGGCATTTTCAGTGTAGAATCGACTAAAACCCTTGGGCATTTGGGTTATGATATAAAATTGATGACTGATTATGAAAATACTCCGCTTAAATTTACATGCGGAAATCAGTGTGAAGCGGAACTGGATCATCTGGTGACAATGAATCTTTCGGCAACCATAGGTCTGCTCGATTTTTTGGAAGTCGGAGTGGCGATGCCGTTTATCGCATTCGAACACTATAATTCTGATTTTGAAAATATTCCGAGGTCCGTTGTGAAGTCACCCAAGCGCGGTGTGATTGGTGATTTGCAGGTTCATGCCAAAGGAACCATTCTGAAACGCGAGAATTACAGCGGTTTCGGTTTGGGTGCTGGTGTAATTTTCTCAATACCTACAGGCATTCAGGAAGGATTTGTAGGCGATGTGTCGTTCTGGGGTCGTCCTTATGTGACGATGGATTACGAAATCGGTCCTGTGGAGTTGATGCTCAATGCCGGATTTACATTTAGAAAGAAAGCTGAATATCTCGATTATACGTCATCACACGGTTTTAACTATGGATTTGGCGTCAATTATCACGTCATTGAGGATTGGCTTGATTTGAGAGGCGAAATCTATGGTGAAACACCAATGAACGAAAAGGCGACACAGGGACGCCATCAGGCGGCAGAATTTCTGCTGGGGACAAAGGTTTATACACCAATAGATCTCAACCTTACGCTTGGTGCGGGGGCTGGTATCGGCGACGGAACGAAAAACCCCAAATACCATATCCTTTTTGGAATCGAATATGCGCCGCAGAACAAGGATACCGATGGCGATGGTATTATCGATCGCAAAGATTTGTGTCCAGATCTGCCCGGACTTGAAGAATATGAAGGCTGTCCCGAAATCGATACCGATGAAGATGGCTGGTGCGATCCCTGGATGGAATCTCTTTCTGCTGAAATTCAGGGACATTTCTCGTGCACAATGGTCGACAAGTGTCCGGAAATTGAAGGCATTGACGAATTTGAAGGCTGCCCGAATCCCGATTCGGATAAAGACGGCTGGTGCGGTGACTGGATTACAGACGCAGCTCAGGCTGCTGAATTCGGATGCAAGATGACTGACCTCTGCTCGGATGTCGCCGGCACGGATGAATTCAAAGGTTGTCCAAATCCTGATACAGACAAGGATAAATGGTGTGATGCCTGGATTACAGACTCGGAAATCGCAGAACGGTTTAGCTGTCAGATGACCGATAAATGTCCGGAATATGCAGGTGAAGATGAGTATTTCGGCTGTCCGAATGCAGATGCAGATGCAGATGGACTGTGTGCTCCTTTTGTTGAAGAAAAAGGTCTTTTCGATCTCTATTTCTGTTCTGGCGTTGACAAATGTCCCGATGAAGCTGAAGACTTTGATGATTTCGAAGACGAAGATGGCTGCCCAGATGCCGATAATGATCACGATGGATTCTGCGATCCCTGGGTTTCTGAACAGGGTGCGCTTGAGGCGTTTGCCGATGTTTGCAGAGGCACTGACAAGTGTCCGAGTGAACCCGAGACCATTAATGGTTATAAAGATAACGACGGCTGCCCCGATAAGGGCAAACAGCTCGTTTTTGTTCTCGATGACAAAATCGAAATCAAAGACAAGATTTATTTCGATAACAATAAAGCAACTATTAAGAAAAAATCGAACTCCCTGCTCGATCAGATTGCGGCAACCATCATTGCCAATCCGGATATCAAACACCTTTCGATTGAAGGACACACGGACGATGTCGGTAAATATGAACATAACATCGTTCTCAGCCGTCAGAGAGCTGAATCCGTTGTCAATTATCTCGTCAAAAAAGGTGTTTCCGCAGAGAGACTCAGTGCCGTCGGGTATGGGCCTGATAGACCGCTTGATCCTGCCAAAACATCGAAAGCTCGCGCTCTTAACCGCCGCGTAGAATTTGTTATTACTGAACGCAAAAAATAAAGTTTTGAGTGCTTCAGAGCTTCAGGCAAATTCTATTCGCTCATTTCCTCATTGAAGCGTTTTATTCCCAGGCGCGAATCTTCGCGCCTGTTTTGTGTGTATTGGGTGACTGACATGGCCGCAAAAAAAAATAATGACATCAGTGAATCGAATGCCGCTCAGCTCGATGAATCTCAAATCATTAAGCCTAAACGCTCTTCAAAAAAAACTGCAGATTCGACTGCAGTCGATACTTCAGATGGGAATGAAGAAAAGCGAACTGCCAGAAAATCTAAAGTCACCACAGAGATTGAGTCTGATAATGCTCCTAAAGCTGCTCGTAGAAAATCTTCCAAAAAAGAAGCAGCTCGTGGTGAGAACTCTGTCAATGAAAACATAGGAAATGATGAAGTTTCGTCCTCGAAACGGTCTTTCCGAAAAGGAACAAACTCAGAACATGAGCCTGATGGTTTGACACCTGAAATGGCAGTTCACATGCCTGACAGCCATTCTGAACACACTGATACTATAAATAGTCCATCGGAAATTTCTGATAATGCTGGGTCTGAGATGTCCGAAAACAAGGAGGTCGTTTTCAATCTATTTGATTCGACAACAGTTCTCAAACGTAGAAAGGGGAGGAAAGTCAAGGTTTCTCAGACAGATTCTGATGCAGAAGAAAAATCATCCAGTGAATCTCTTCCTCAGGTTTTTGTTCCCAAACATCTTACAATGACTCAATCCTATTCTTTGAAGATACCGGGAAGGTATGATTCGAAGTCGTTGGACTGGAAAATAGCCAGACGTCCGGGAATGAAATTATCCAGGATTGAACTGGATTCACGGTTGCTCGCGCATAGCGGTTTGATTCGCATTCCTCCCAAAGATCGAGCGCCTTCACTGCGTTCTGTACAGTTGCCAGACAATATTGTTCTTTCCGAACCTTTGAATGCAGCTCATATGGCGGAATTTTGTTCGATGTTTTTTGAGCCGGGGGCTCACGAAAACTTCATTCTTGTCATGAAACAGCTCGTTCTATGGAATCTTATTCCGAATTGGTATGGCATCGATATGTTTATCATGCAGCATCCCGATTTGGCTCAAGAACGAGAAGACCGGTCTATCACTTCGGAAGATGAACGGATCGAGGAACCGGGACCAGATCCTGCCGTCGTTGCACTTTTCGATATCTTTGAACAGCCAATAGAAAAATTGCATCTCGATTCTGAAGATCCAAATGAATTAAGGTTTTTCTATTGTTCCAATCATGCCGGCCGAATTACTGCTCTGTTTGCTGACTGGGCTCGCTCTCTTGAATATATCGATCGAGGCGTTTTTGGTGGGCCGGATAATCAGCCGTTGTCCGTGTGCTTTATTGAGCGGTTTCAACAGATTTTGATGATGGATTTTGAAGCAGCTGAAAGTCAGGGGGTTGTTTTACCCGATTCTTACCTGCGTTCGCGCTTCTATCTCGACGATATCGATCTCCTGTTGCTTTGGTTCATGGCAGGCCATGAAATGGATCCTAATTTCCGCAATGCGATGAAAGTGACATGGGATCAGCAGACTGTTATATACATGAGCGCAGGTACTCTCATGCGCTTTTTCTGTCTGACGTCTTTTGACAGAGCCGATGTCATGATGCGTCTTTCGCCGTCTTCACCGATGGCAACTGCAGGGTTGTTCAAAATTGTTCAGGGAAATGTCCCCACTCAGCCTCTGGCTTTTGAAATCATTATTGCTGAACAAATCGTGCGGCAGTTTATGGGAATTCGTTCTCTGTCCGTGGCCTCCACTCAGTATGCGGAACTTCTGTTCCCACATCTCGATGCATCAACTTTTATTGCTGAAAGTCACGAAAAATCTGTCGATATTATCCGGAATTATCTCGAACGTCCAAGACTGAATACACAACCTAATCTTGAACGCGAAAACCTCGATTTCATTCCATCCATGGCTTTCCTCATTGAAGGTCTTCCCGGGAGCGGTCGTACCACTCTCGTCAAAATACTCGCTTCGAAATTTGAACACCCTCTTATCGTTGTTCAGAGCAGTCCACTTGTCGGCATTCATCCCACAGATTGTGAAGAATATCTCAAAGCTTTATTTGCGGATGCTTCTTTGATGAATGCATTTGTCTGTTTTAAAGATGCCGGACCTCTGCTCACCGAAGAAAGAATGGCATCTGTCTTCGCCAGACAGCTCGCTATTCATCCCGTGGTGTGCGCTTTTTGTGTAGAACTCGCGGTGAAAATTCATCCATCCATTGATCCTTACATCACATTCAAAACCAAGATGGATGCAAATCTCAAGGACAGTGCGGTTTCATTCTGGAATCAGCATTTAAATCTTCCTTTTCTTGATACGGCTAAAATTGATGTCAGGGCTCTTAGCCAACGCATGGCTCTGCAGCCGTTTCAGATTCAGAAAGCAACCAAACTTGCTTATTATTCGTCCAATTTTAATGCTCAAAATGATGTCATTCTGACTAATACTGCTCTTGAAAAAGCCGCAGCTATTCAGGTGACAAAAAATATCGGAAACCTCGCATTCGTTAGTGATCCGGAAATCGATCTTTCCGATGTTATTGTCAGTGATGATATCATGGATAAAATTAAGAAAATCATCGGTTCTGCTCAGAATCGAAGACGTGTTTTGTACGAATGGGGACTTTCGAGACGTATTCGCAGAGGTACCGGTGTTATCGCACTTTTTGACGGTGAGCCGGGGACCGGCAAGACTCACAGTGCTGAAGCCATCGCACATGAACTTGGACTTTCACTGATGCGAATCAACATCGCAACAATGGTTGATAAATATATCGGTGAAACAGAGAAAAATCTGACCACCATTTTTGAACAGGCTCGTCCGGATATGCAGCTTCTGCTTTTCGATGAGGCAGATTCACTCTTTACTAAACGAACTTCCAACGTTTCCAAATCGAATGATCGTTACTCAAACATGAGCGTTAACGTTTTGCTCCAGCTTGTCGAACGATATGAAGGCGTGAGTATTCTGACGACAAACCTCAAAAATGCCATTGATCCTGCATTTGAACGACGTATCACTTATAAAGTTTACTTCCCAATGCCGAAGAAGCCTGAAAGAGAACGTTTGTGGCAATATATGTGTCCGCCGGACATCGTCACATCCGAACCCATTGACTATGATTGGCTTTCTGAACTTGAAATGAGCGGTGGTGAAATCAAAAACGCCGTTCTGACAGCTGCATTTACGGCTGCAACCATGGGCGTACTTCTGAATAGTGAGATTCTTTATAACGCAGGCGTTGCCGAAGCTTCTGCTGCCGGCCGCGTACTCAGACGTTATGAAGAAGGCGAGGATTTTAACGAGTTTTAATACAGGATTGAGCCGTGGAAGGTGTTGTTACTCAATATGATGAAGAATTTAACGGCGTTATCGTCAATGAAAAAGCCGTAAAAATCTCTATCCCGGGGACGCTTATCGGGGAGAAAATTCGTTATCATATTGAGCATAAGAGTCCGCATCAGGCAAAAGCATGGGGACGATGTGATGCACTTTTGGAGGCATCACCAGAACGTATCAAGCCGCCATGCTCAATATCCTGGCCGGTTTGCGGGGCTTGTGCCGGATGTCCAATCATGCACATGTCTGCAAAAACTCAGAATGCCATTAAAAAGAACCTCGTTCTCGATGAACTTCATCGCGCCGGCATAACTTATATTCGTGATCTCGCATATCATCCTTCCAAAGAAACACTTCATTATCGCAATCGTACGGATCTCGTTGCGGCTGAACGACGTGGAAAGCTTGTACTTGGGGCTTATATGACGCGTTCCCATGAGATTGTTCCGACGAGTTTATGCTCGATACTGCGTCCACCGCTTAATCAGGTGCTGACTCATGTGACCGAAACTGCGAATTGTCTAGGAATTCAGGCTTATAAGCCTGTTTGTCAGTATTCTGGCGCGCTTCGATTTGTTTCGATGTTTGCCAATGAACATCAGGAAGTGCTCATCGATCTCATTTGCACAAGTGCCTCGGGGCAAATGCCGACCTGGTTGCCTCGTTTTGCCGAAGGACTCATGGAGTTTTCACCGGTTCGCGGTGTCAGCTTTTCGATTAACGATTCCCCGAACAATGCGATTCGTGTGGCACCTTCGACGGTGCTGGCCGGGGTTGACCGCATTCCTGAAAAACATGGGCTCATGACTTCCCTGTTTTCGGCTTCCGGTTTCACTCAGTTAAACACGCAGATGGCTGCGAAAATCTACGCATCTGCTCGAGACTGGCTCGTTTCATCTCCGCATATTCTCTGGGATCTTTATTGCGGTGCCGGGGCTTTCGGACGCACTCTTCAGCCTGTCAAATCGCTCTATGGTGCCGAATTCAGCCCTTCTGCGATTCAGGCCGCAAAAAAAGTATCTCAAAATGATGCCTTTGAGACGCATTTCGAGGTGCTCGATCTCGAAAAACAATGGCCGGATTGGCCGCTTCCGGATGTCGTTCTCGTCGATCCGCCCAGAAAGGGATTGAGCCGTCTCGTTCTGGAAAAATTGGCGCAAATCCGCATTCCGACTGTCATTTATATGAGCTGTAATCCCGAAACGTTCGCTAAAAATGTGGCCTCTCTTTCCTCAACTTACGTCCTTGAACGCGTGGAAGCTTTCGATATGATGCCACAAACTCGCCACCTCGAAGTACTCGGGCTTTTGCGCCGAAAATGATTTGATTTTTCTGGTCCGCCGCTATTTCGCTTCGCTCAATACGCTTTCGGTTGCTCGCTATGGCTTTGCCATACGCTCGCAATA
>JAZRWV010000020.1:0-1434 GCA_045599925.1 Myxococcota bacterium | reverse complement strand
TGGACCGGTTTTACGCCGGAAGACTGCGATCCCGACGTCGAGAATTATCACATTGAACAAATCAAAGACGCAGACAATGGCGGCGAAGACGGTGACGAAGCCCTGCTCAATAAATACTACCGCTGTGAAGACAAAAAATGGGTTCAGTTTACCCCCGACTGCGTAGAAAATGCCATCAAATATGAAGATGTGAAATCTTCAGATGGAACGACATCATGCGTAAAATATATTTGTAACAAAAATTACAATTGGGAAGAGAATAAACGTGATAAGCTTCCCTGTGCCTATACCAATGGAGAACCCAGCGGTTTCAGCGAGTGTGAGCATCACGCGTTTTCCTGTGACAACCCCGACGCCCCTAATTCAACACTCGATGAGGAGGATCAGGGAGACAATTTCAAAATCTGCACATTTGGCAAGTGGCTCGGCTCTGGCACATGCGCCTGCACGCGCAGTCAGGAAGATATCGACAACAAGATAACGGACAGGTGTTTCACGACAAACGACGGCATCGGTATTAAGTGCCAAACAAGCGATAATGCATTTTCCGGGACATTCAAATCCTGCAGGTTTGGGGACGACAATCACATCGTCTCCTGCACGGTTGATGGAGACAAATCCGTCTGCGGCGAATGTCTGAATGGTGATATTTTTGAAGACACTAACCAAAAATGCGAGAATGGTCAAAAGGTCCCACTGAAATGACGGAGTTATGAAAACACACCTCGCCCATCCGCGCGTATTCGCATTGCGAATAGCGCGGATCCAAAGCGCCGTATGCCGAAAGGCAAAGGCGCGCCCCCAACGTTCAGAATGTATTTGACTTTTAGTTCAAACCATACAAACAGGACGAGGGTACCCACGATATTCAGAAAAATTCTCAATATCGAGCGCTATAGATATCGAGTGTTATTAATGTGTATTTTTATCCACAACAAGGGCGCGGCGAATTTAAAGATCAGCGGTCGCGTCATTTTTAAGGATTAGAGGAACTAACAATGCATTATTTTGCGAAATCGACTGTTATTACGCTTCTGATTGGCCTTTCGTGTGCAGCATCCGGATGCAAACCTGCGCCGGTTCAGACGGCTGCGAACGTTGCAGCGGACGTTGCTGTTGTGTCGGAAATTGCCGAATTTAAGTTTGCCGATGCCGAATCGGAAACGACGGCGAAGCTGATGGAACAGGCCCTTCCTGTTGCGGAACATTTTATCCAGTCCAAGTACGATCACGGATTTATCCTTGCGATGGTCACACCGGATGCCGTTTCGGTCAAAGCCGTTGGAAGCCTTGCTGCGCTTGAAGATCCGGCGCATGTACGCCTTCCCGTCGGCAGCATTACCAAAGTTTTTGTCGGCATGCAGCTCGCATCGATGGTTCTGGACGGCACGGTTTCACTCGACACGCCGCTCACGCAGTGTACCCCCGAGGGCG
>JAZRWV010000019.1:0-4958 GCA_045599925.1 Myxococcota bacterium | reverse complement strand
CCCTCAGTTCGCAAAATGAAATGAATTTCGTTTCTCTAGCCTGTCGGCTCTTCAACTTGCGGATTTCATTTGTTCACTGGGCTCTGCGATTCTCGACGTTCACCGGACGTCGCTCATCTCGGCCCCTCAGTTCGCAATATGAAATGAATTTCGTTTCTCTAGCCTGTCGGCTCTTCAACTTGCGGATTTCATTTGTTCACTGGGCTCTGCGGTTTTCGCCATTCACAGGATGGCGAAAATCCTCGTCCCCCCGGCTCTCATCAAATTCTGCCTTAAAATCACGTTTTACTCAGAGATTCCTAAGTTCAGAATGATTGTAATTAATAAATGGTAAAGTTAGGTTTGCATCGATAAATGGTCTTTCCTGCAACATACACAGATACCTTTTCATATCCATCCATGCAAGACTCAGCGGAACAGAGGCCATCATAATTACCGACGTCTATACAATCACCATCATCCCAGCCAGCGACAGCCATTTCACAATCAATACCAGCTTTACCACAGTTATACCGATTATTTTCCTCGCATCCTCTCCCCGAAATGTGCTGTCCTGAACTACAAGTAGGATATGAAATATAGTTATTTCTTGAACATCCCATGTGCTCTTCTTGGCCACACGATGTTTTCCATCCCATAGAGCTCGAATAAGAGTCTGAGCAAAGATATGTGTATATATTATATCTATATCCACCATTATAACTATCCCCACACATATCAAGCCATGAATCCTGGCACCTATAACTACTTCCGCTTGAATAACATGTGTAACTTGAATTATATGTTTCAGGTAAAATGCTAGAGCACTGCATACCACCGCACACATATTGAGAATTCTTTTCGCAGTTTGTTGTATTGTAATTATTCACTAAAAAATAATTATATTGACAGGTAACAGCACGGCATGAACCTTTGTAGCATCCACCATTCTTCCAACCCGCTAATTTGGTGCAGTTATTTGAATACGAACCGCAGGCTGTAATAGAATCGGCCTCACAAGCTGTACCAGAGCTGTTTTTATGATAATTATCGTCACACATGAAATTACATGTACCAGTTGTTAAAGTACAAAAATTTGTTGCATTGGATTTTGGATTATTCGTTTTGCAGTTTATATGATTGGGACCGCAATCCTCATCGTCATTTGGAGAGCATCCGGTTGCATTTTCATTGACATGGTATCCGGACTTGCAGGACTGAACGATGCATTTGGAACTGCAAATCACTCCAGTCTGATTGGGAATTGCAGTACAATTCTGTTCCGACGCACCGCAATCTGTCAAAGTATCCGCGACGCACCCGTCATCCGGATGCAGGTGCTGATTCGCAGGACATGAATTCCATTGGCAAACTCCCCCCTCGCAATACTGACCTGATTTGCACGAAATATTGCATCCGCCGCAATTATGCACATCAGAACCATTGACGTTTAAACAATTGGGTGCAGTTGCAGAACCGCAATTGGTGTATCCGGGGTTACACTGATACTGGCATTTCCCTCCACTGCAGGTTGGGGTTTTCGCATTTGTTTTCGATTGGCATTGGCTGCCGCATGCTCCGCAATTGTTAACATCCGTCCCATTGATTTTTATACAACTGGGATTCGTAGCTGTATTGCAATTCGTATATCCGGTGTCACATTGATACTGACATTGTCCCCCGCTGCAAGTTGGGGTTTTCGCATTTGTTTTCGATTGGCATTTATTACCACATAACCCGCAGTTGCCGGCATCAGAACTCAAACTCAAACAATTGGGATTAGAGGGATTGCCATTACAGTCTGTATAACCAGTGTCACATTGATACCGACAGGTACCATTTGGACACGAAACAGCTGCATGTGATTTTGAGCTGCATGCATTCCCCACTGCCCCGCAGGCCGATACGGAATCATCTTCGCATCCCGTTGCAGAGCTGTTGACATGTTTTCCGCTATCACAACGCTTAACGACGCATTTTCCACTGACACAATCGGCAGAAGCCACATCTGAAATATTCATGCAACTATTGTTGTATGAACCACAAGCATCTGTACCATCTTTCTCGCAATAAGTTCCATCAGTGCTCATGTGATAGTTGGAAGCACACGAAGCCGGAAAACACTGGGCACTGACGCATTTGACATCAGATGCGTTACTTACTACGGAAGCACAATCGCGAGCATTGGGGCCGCAGGCATTTTTGGTGTCATCGACGCACTCACCAGATGCAACTTTATGTTTTCCGATAGCACACTCATTTGGAACACATCTGCCATCTTTACAGCTTTCATCAGAACTACACTTCGTCGTACAATTACCGCAATAGTTGCCGTTAGTTTTAATATCAACGCAATTAGGAATTTCGGCAGAACCGCACTGTTCCAAACCGGAATTGCATGAATAAACGCATCTTTGATTATCGCAATTCACGACATCGGCATCTCGCTGAGGCCTGCAGGCACTGCTGCAACCGCCACAGTTGTTGATATCGCTCGTGATGTCTATACAAACACCGCTACAAAGTTCCTCTCCCTGAACACAACCACTGACGACACAGGCGGCATCCTGGCATTTTTCAAGTTCGCCGCACTTCCTGCATTCAGAGCCACAACATTCATTGGTATCAGCAATACACTGCTTTTTATTTGCATCGATATGATATCCGGAAAGGCAAGCCATTGCCTCACATTTTCCCGCATTGCATTCGCCGGAAAGCCATCCTGCCAGGGAGCTGCAATCGTTATCATATCGACCACATGACTGAACACTATTCTCGACGCATTCACCCGACACGGGATCGACATACTGCGAGCTCGTGCAGCTGCTTGTCGAGCATTCGCCAGCCACACAAATGCTTGCGCCGCAATCCTTACATTCCACACCGCAGCATTCCGAGGAATCCATAATGCAGACATCGACATCCAAATGATACGAAGCTTTGCAAGATGTCGGAACACACTCACCATCGATACAATCGCCTTCTTTAAGGCCGTAGCTATGACAATTAAATCCAACACGCCCACAATTCTCCAATGTATCGTCTTCGCATTCGTTGTCGCGGTTGAGATGCTGGCCCGTATCACATGCTTTTCCTGTCACACACTTGCCATTTGAGCATGAGCCATTCCCACAATCCGCGCACTCAGCACCACAACAGCTTGGAGAATCCGCAACACATAACTCCGTTTTGGAGTCAATGTGATAAGACTTCTGGCATTCAGTGACGATGCATTTATTGATATCACACCTGCCAACTTTCCAGCCAGGAAGATCAATACATGACACTGTTCCACACATTTCCACAGTGTTTTCGACACAAACGCCAGTCGCATCTTCGTGTTGTGAAACCAAACATGAGGTTGAAGCATGGCATTTGCCAACTGAACACGTCGTCCCCTCAGCACATTTTGCGCCCTGATAATCATCGCTTTGGGAATCAGCATTAAAACAATTTCCTTTTGCGCCACAATAATTCATATCCGTAGAAGGATCGATACAGCCGCCATTGCAATAAACCTGACCTGGTTTGCATGTCACATGACAATATACAATTCCATTGGCATCTGTTGCACAAGTATCGAGATTCATCGGACAGAACCCGATCTTCATGGCATTTCGATAACTCTCACCACAACCGGAATCTTCATCGTTCTGAGGATTGAGATAACACGTCATGCCGTTAGCCTCTGTATATTCGGCATCACACTTCGTATTACTACGCTCAACAACTTCTTCCAGTGTGCATCCGACTACAGATACAGCCATCATACATAACAACAATGGATGTTTCTTCATATTCCATTCTCCGTAAATTATATTTTCAGAACCCATTATGATTCAGTATTTTCTAAAACACGCCGACGAATCTCATCGACATCGGCAGTATCAATGAGTTCGAGAAGATTCTCAAATTCTGAATGATACCCAAAACGTTCCTCAAGCATTTCCTGTTTTGCTTTTTCTTTCGGCCAGTTTTGGAAAACCATTCGATACATGGCAACCGTCACACCAGTTCTGTCCGAGCCATGCAAACAGTGAACGAGTACCGGTTTGGACGCGTTATTTATCACCTTTAAGGCATCAACAATATTATCGATCGAAACTGTTGTTGGAACCATTGAAACATTTTCAAGCACAAGTCCAGACTGCTCTGAACCTTCAAGCAGTTCATCCAAGGATACAATCTGAAGAGATAATACCGTTTGAATACCAAGTGTTTTGGCTGACTTAAGCCCATTCGTCACAGGCTGCCCGGAACGATATAATTCCTCACTCACCCGAAACAGATTTGGAAGGCCATCGGCCTCCATGGCTGTAACAGATTCAATGTCATCACATTCTTCACAATTATCAAGACTCGAATCCTCACCGCTGATAGAAGAATCTTCTCCCTCATCCGCTTGTTCATCCGTTCCATCTGAAGCCGATGAATCATTCCCAGCAGACGTCTCATCTTTCTTGTTCAAAGATTCATCATTGGAATTGTCATTGGATTGATTTGTGGAATCAGTCCTTTGCTCCCGGTCAATCGCAGAATTCGGAACCTCAGGGGTGTCATTGACATTCAGCTCTGCGCCATGAGTATCTGAAACATCATTTGCAGACGTATTGACGTTCGTTTGTGATTCATGTTCCGCCACACAGCCATTGGAAATACAGTTTTCTGCCATTTTATTATCAATGACTTCATTGCACCCCCAAAACATCATGAATAACAAGATGACAGTCAGCTTTTTCATCGTAAAACTCCGTGGTCACACAACACTCACCAATACAAATTATATCATAGCATTCTCACCGATTTCAAACAGACATCCAAGAAATCGCAACAATTTGGTTACAACTCAGCGGGGGGAGGATTGACACACCTCTCCCTTTACGTTTTGCCTAATTGCAAAACGCATTTCCCCCCGTCAAACTTTTTGTGTCGCAGCTTTTAGACCTTAATCGGTGTCAGATGAGAATTGGTTTGGCAAA
>JAZRWV010000018.1:0-3405 GCA_045599925.1 Myxococcota bacterium | reverse complement strand
AAGCTGCTAATGTTTTTAGCATTTTACCTTCCGTAAAACTATATTCACATCATCAAAAAATATTGCCCCGCATCGCGCTGTGCTATGGCTGACGCCATACGCACAGCGGGCACCGCTATCTCCCTCGCCAGAGCCGTTTTACACAACGGCTCTGCTCGGGCGATACGCGCTGGCTTTTTTATTTCGCGGCGTGGTGCTATTTCGTTTCACTCAATACGCCACGACTTTCACGCCTTTTTGGAGCGAGGGTCAGTCTGAGCTGTAACCTATTGCTCTCGGCAAAAAATGGTGATCTAAAGAAAAATTATAACTCACCGATATTAGGATAACGGCTCAAAATACCTTCTTTCAAATGAATAAATGCAGGAATAAAATCTTGTATAATTAATGTGACGAGTCTTTTGGCTTCAGTCCCATCGTATATATGCGTGAGCGTGTTTCTATTTTTTAGCATATTGAGCCAGATATCTTCGTCAATAAAATCGAATATTGTATAAGCGACCTTTAGAATCTCTCGAGGAGAGCCGGATTGTCCCTCAACTCTACCTTCATAGAGAAGAAGCTGTTTGAGCACTTTCCACCCTAATTCAAATTGTATGTTGAACTTATCGATAATACCGCCAATAATAAATTCATTATTTAAATCTTCGTACTCTGCTCTTGAAAGAACACTGAGATTAGAGCAATAGTGATCAAACTTTTTCATATAAAATGATTCCTTCAGCCTGAATGGCACAAAGCAGTTCCTCCATAATCGGCTTGTTGAGATCAATCACATCAAACGACAAAAGCGTTGAGGTACACTCGTCGATATCGAGGATAAATCGCGTCACGTTTCGTCCTGAAACAGCCAAATCGATATCACTTTTGGGACAATGCAAACCTCTGGCTCGAGAACCAAACAAAATGACGCGGTCGAGATCACAGGATTTGGCGAGTTCCCGAATTTCTTGTTCGACAACGAGTTTGATTCCTGTATTTGGGTTGATAGGCTGTGACATCATCATGCTCCAGTGCACATGGACAAAAACGCGTTGATTTATTATCATTGCGCACGCCAAAAATCAAACGCGCCCGCGTATCGGCTTTGCCGGTAGCGGCCGCTCTATCCCCTTCCTCTAAGCCCCCGCACAATACCTCGCCTTCATCACACCTTCATTTCAACCGCTCGCACAGCGGCCACCGCTATCTCCCTCGCATGAGCCGTTGTACGCAACGGCTCTGCTCGGTCGATACGCGCTGGCTTTTTTTATATCGCAGGGCGCAACAGACTAGCGCCATGTTCTGGCTATCAACGCCACCGATACACTTGCCCTCCCAGATGCGATGAATTGCTTTGTTACGGTACCAGTGTTTCTGACCAATGATTGAAATCATTTAAATTTAATCGAAAAATTTTCTTCGTTACGATATACTCCACATAGTGTAGCTTAGTCGCTGCCGCCATGGGATAAATTGTTTGGAAAGGTGTATTTGCACAAAGGGCAAATACACCGGCGGCTGAAGAACGCACAGCCCAGACGTATTAAGCCAAAATATTTATTAAAGAGGAAAATATCATGTCGCATAAGATTGAGAGTCTAAAGCTTAAGAATTATGGTACTTTGAAAGAGTTTTCATGCGAACATTTTTCAAACATCAACCTGATCATTGGGGAAAATGGCACAGGTAAGACATTTCTGCTTAAAGCGCTTTATTCAGCGATGCGTACACTTGAAGAATATCGGCGTGGCGATGATATCCGATCCGACAATGATATTTTGGCTGACAAATTGCGGTGGACTTTTCAGACAGAGAAAATTGGCGACCTTGTCACAAAAGGTGCAGATGAACCACTTCAGTTTTCATCAGTGATTGATGGAAACTCTTTTAGCTATCAGTTTTCTAAGGATGCCTCTAGTAAAGTGATTAATTTATCGAACAACGTACTTCATAAAGAAGGTAATTCAATATGTATTCCTGCAAAAGAAGTGCTGTCATTGTTTCCGATTATTCAAAAATCCAGAGACCTCGATAAATCCTTTGGATTTGATGATTGCTACTATGATCTTGTCAAAGCATTGAAGCTTTCGCCATCGAGAGGCAAGAATTTCAAATCATTCTCGAAAGCACGCAAAATTGTCAAAAATGTAATTAACGGCCAAGCCGTTTTTGAAGAAAATGTCGGTAAATGGTATTTTAAAAGTGCGAACAATCAAAAATATGCGATTGGAGCAACATCTGAAGGGGTGAAAAAAATCGCCATTTTGGATCGATTACTGGCTAATGGATATTTAGATAAAAATTCGGTAATCTTTATCGATGAGATTGAGTCTGCACTTCATCCAGGTGCAATCTGCCAATACCTCGATATCATAAATAGTATTGCGCAAGAAATGGATATTCAAATATTTATCACGAGTCACTCGTATTTCGTCATCAAAAAACTATTTGTGATGGCCTTAAAACAAACTGGTTTTGTGACGTGCATTTCTTTGAATGATGAAGGAAATGTAATGATATCAGACCTGTGCGACGGTATGCCTGACAATTCGATTATTCAAACATCAGTCCGCCTTTATGAAGAAGAATTTTCGGAGGCAATGTCATGAACGATGTGACTATTCTAGAATCAGACATGACCTTTGGGCCATATGAAAAAGAAAATGTTTTTTATATAGAGAAATGCAATCAGTATATAAAACTTCAACCACACGGCATTAAAACCTGCGAGTTTATTCTGCTGAGAAAAAATAAGATCATTATCGTTGAAGCGAAGAAAAGCTGTCCAAATTATAGTAACTCGGATAAAACTGATTTTACTAAATATGTCGATGATATTGTTATTAAGTTTCGGGATACATTATCGCTGATAACGAATATCATTTTAGAAAATTATAAACAAACGGGGTTATCCCCACTTATTTTGAAATCCTTTCGATCACGATTAATGGATAAGCAAATTTGCCCTGTGCTTGTGGTCAAGACTGCTCAGCCAAAGTGGCTAGTCGACTATCCTGATGTATTTCGTCAGGCACTAAAACATGAAATGAAAATTTGGAAAATGAAGGATTTCTATGTAGTTAATGAATCTAAGGCTAAAGAGATGCAGCTTATATGCTGAGACTTTGTCATGGATGGACTCCGTTACAGCCTCGGCATTAAAGAGAAAATTGTATTCAGACTTTATATATTAATATTTGGATGCGATGCGGGCTTTGCCCCGCATTGCGCTGTGCTATGGCTGGCGCCATACGCACAGCGCCCAGCGCTATCTCCCTTCGGTCGATACGCGCTGGCTTATTTATTTCGCGGCGTAGTAACTGATTCGTTACTATTCAGCCGGGGGGAGGAAAAAAACAGGGGAATTCAAAAAATGCTGTTCTTTTTTTCGAATTTGAGGCAAATACTAGATGCTACACGGTG